>NZ_JAIQXU010000007.1 GCF_020166395.1 Deinococcus betulae
CAGTGGTTCCTCAGCTGGGCTTACACCCGCACAATGCTGCGGTCGCCCATTACCACTTGCAGGCCCGATTCGCTGGGGGCCGTCACCAGCGCGTGACGGCCAATCAGAACCCGGCTGAGCGGACGGCTGGGGTGCAGCACGCGGGCAAATTCATCGATCAGGGCGCCGTGGAGCCGCGCTGTGTCTACGCGGGCATGTGCGCCCACACTGACGAACGGGCCCAGGGTGGCGCCGCGCACCAGGGCGTGTGGGCCTATCCACACGGGGCCCGTAATCACGCTGTCCTCGACCACAGCGCCGGCTTCGATCACCACGTTGCCGGTCAGGACGCTCCGCTCGGCGCGGCCGTCCAGGCGCGGGCGCTGCTGGCTCAGAAAGTGCGTATTGGCCGCCAGCAGATCGTCGGGTGTGCCGGCGTCCGACCAGAAACCGCCCAGTTCCACAGCGCGCACGGTGCCGCCCGCCGCCATCAGGCGGGTCAGGGCCTGGGGAAACTCGATTTCTCCCCGGTCACTGGGCGGCAATTCGGCCACATGCTCCAGCAGCTCGGGGCGGAAGGCAAACACCCCGCAGGCCGCCAGGTTGCTTTCTGGCGTCCGGGGCTTTTCGACCAAGCGCAAGAGGCGTCCGCCCTTGACCACGGCCACGCCATAGGCCTGCGGATTGGGCACCTCCTTGACCCCCAGGACGGCGTCAGCGTCGCGCAGGGTCGTGATGAGGGGCGTCAGGTTGTCCTGAAAGAGATTGTCCCCCAGATACAGCAGGGTCGGCTGATGTTCTAAAAAGGCGTGTGCGGCCAGAACGGCGTGTCCGGTGCCCAGCGCCTCACTCTGGCGAATGAAGGTCAGGTGCCCGCTGTTGGCGGTCGCGTCGCGCAGGTCGGTCTCGCTGCTGGGGCTGGTGACGATGCCGATGTCGTCCACCCCGGCATCCCGCAGCGCCTGGACGGCGCGGGCAATGATGGGGGTGCCCGCCACCGGAACGGCATGCTTGGCGCGGGTGGCGCTGATGGGAAGAAGACGACTGCCGCGCCCAGCGGCGAGAATAAGCCCTTTCATGACATCACGCTGGAGTATACGGGCCGGGCGGTGAGAACCATTGCAAAGCGTCCCTGTGCGGCGCTCAGCGGCGCAGCGCGTCGTCCAGCGCGTCGGCAAAGGCGTCCTCGTCGTCCAGCCAGGGATAATGGCCAGCGTCCAGCACGGTCACGTCGCCGCCGGTCAGGTCGCTGACCCAGGCCACCTGCTCGGGGTAGCTCGTGCGGTCGTGCGCGCCAGCAATCACGAAGACCGGGCGGCGAATCTCTTGCAAGAAGGGCGGGTATTCAAACTCCCAGAGGCCCTGCGCCACCAGGGCGTCCCCGACCTCGCCGCCGCCCATCAGCTGGCTCTCGGCGTCCGCGAATTCCAGGTGCATGCGGCTGGCGCTGTCCTTGAATTGCAGGGCGTTCAGCAGGTCGCGCGCGTTCAGCAGTGCAAAGGCCGCCTCCACCCGCGCGCCGCCCACCGCCGGGTGAAAGCCCTCGGGGGTCTGGGCGCGCGCCTTCTCGGCCGGATCATCCAGGGAGACGCTCTGGCGGGCGCTGGCCTCGGCCAGCAGGGTCAGGGCCAGCTCTGGAAACTGCACCCAGGGGTTGACCACAACCGCCCGCTCGGTCCGGGTGGGGTAGCGCCGGGCGTATTCCAGCGCAATCAGGGCGCCAAAGCCGTGGCCCAGCGGCACCAGCCGCTCGGCGCCCAGGTGGTCGCGCAGGGCTTCAAGGTCACCTACCAGCGTGTCCAGCGTCAGGGTCTCGTCACCCTGCTCGGTGTCGGCCAGTGGGCCGCTGCGCCCACAGCCCCGCTGGTCCAGAAACACAGCGGGGCCGCGCAGGCGCTCGCCAAACAGCGCCTGAAACGAGTAGCTGTTGTAGCCAGGGCCGCCGTGCAGAAAAACCACCGTGGGGTCGGGCCCGGTGGGGTCGCCCACCACCTCGAAATACAGGTCAGCGCCGTTCAGGTGCTCCAGAGAGCTTTCGGCCCACCCGTCAGAGCCGGCGCTCTGGGGGGTGTCGTCGTGAGAACCGGTCATGCGCGCCATTGTAGGCGGCCAGGCTGCGCGGGGCTGGGTAAGCGGACCGCAGGGCCGGCCAGAGTGCCCCTCTGATTGGAGGTCATGGGCGGTGGGGGAGGGCCGAGGTGTGGGCTTTGCCCCCGGAGGCTATGCGGAACGGGTGCGCTAGCCTGCCGGGTATGGAAGGCGAGCCGCTGGGCATCACGTTTGTGCTGGAAGGCCTGGACGACCTGGGCTTTACGCGGGTGCTGCGCGACCTGCTGCACGACCCCACATTTGCCCGGCCCCTGCAGGTGCAGGCCCAGGAACCCCGCGCGGGCGTGCCCGGCCGCCTGACCCTGGTGTTTGACCCCAGCGAGCGGGAGCGGGGCCTGAACGCCATGCAGCGCCTGAAAACAGTGCTGCTGCGCTACGGCGTGCAGGTGGACAGCGTGTCGGTGCCCCCGCGCTAGCGGCCCCGCTCCTTTTCAGCTGTTAAGAGTCTATAAACCGCGTCTGCGTCCCACTGGGGGCGCGCGGCGCCTACCATGTCCCGGAAACAGGTGTCGCCACGCATCTTCGCTGCGCCCGCCCCGGCCGTTGGCTGCGGTCTGGCCTCAGCCCCCTTACCGGCCCCGATACCCCAGGAGACAAGACAGCAGCTATGGAGCAACGCATCCTTCTTATTGAAGACAATCCAGATATCACCCGCGTCGTGCAGTACGAGCTGGAGCAAGCCGGCTACCGTGTGCTGGCCGCCCCTGACGGCGTGACTGGTCTCACCAGCGCCCGCGAGAGCAGCCCCGACCTTGTGATTCTGGACCTGGGCCTCCCCGACTTTGACGGCGCTGAGATTGCCCGGCGCCTGCGCAAGACCAGCAGTGTACCGATCATTATTCTGACCGCCATGGACGCCGTGGACCGCAAGGTCAACCTGCTGGAAGCCGGCGCCGACGACTACATGACCAAGCCCTTTCACCCCGAGGAACTGGTGGCCCGCGTCAAGGTGCAGCTGCGTCACCAGCAGCACGGCGAGGTGATTTCGATTGGCCCGCTGGAAATCCACCCGCAAAAGCGCCTGTGCCACTACAACGGCCATGAGGTGCGCCTCTCGCCCAAGGAATTTGACCTCCTGACGTTCCTGGCCCGTCAGCCAGGGCGAGTGTATTCCCGTCAGGAAATCGAGCGCGAGGTCTGGAACGGCGAACTGCCCAGCAATTCCAACGTGGTGGACGTGCATATGGCCAACATGCGCGCCAAGCTGCGTGACCTGGACGGCTACGGCATCATTCGGACGGTGCGCGGCATCGGCTACGCCCTGAAGACGCCCTGAAAGTAGAACCGCAGGGCAAGGGAGGCGCTCCGGGTTGGCGGTGGGGCGCCTCACGGCTGTGACGGCACCCAACCTCACCTTGACGGGTATTCCCGGTTTTCAGGTGGGCCACTGGACCGATGTCCAGGCTCGCACCGGCTGCACCGTCCTGCTGTGCCCGCCAGGCGGGGCTGTGGCTTCGGCGTCTTTTCTAGGCCCTAGCCCCGGCACCCGCGAGGGCATCTTGTTGGCTCCCGAAAAAAAGGTGGAGCGCATTCATGCCCTGCTGCTGACTGGGGGCAGTGCTTATGGCCTAGCAGCGGCAGCTGGCGTGGTGCGGTTCCTGGAAGAACGCGGCATCGGCCACGAAACTCCCTGGGCGCGGGTGCCCATCGTTCCGGCCGCTGTGATTTACGACCTGGGGGTGGGCCGCGCCGATGTGCGCCCCGGCGAGCGGGAAGGCGAACTGGCCGCGCGAGCCGCCCACAGTGGACCGGTGCGGCGTGGCCTGGTAGGGGCCGGGACCGGGGCCACCGCCGGCAAGTATCTGGGCACTGGAGCGGTGCCGGGCGGCCTGGGCAGCGTGTTGCTGGAGCGGCATGGCGTGCGCGTGGGTGCCCTGGCGGTCGTGAATCCCATCGGCGACGTGCTGGATGAACAGGGCCGGGTGCTGGCGGGCCCTGGGGTGGGGCCAGGCGCCGTGGCCTTTACCCCTGGCGAGGTCGAGAGCACCACCCTGGTGGCGGTTGTCACCGAACACACCCTGACCAAAGCCGACTGCCGCCGCCTGGCCGACGCCGCGCAGGCTGCCCTGGCGCGCGTGATTCATCCCAGCCATACGTTCTGGGATGGGGACAGCGTCTTCATGATGAGTAGCTGCGCCTTGCCTCCGGCTGACCCGCTGTTGCTGGGCGCCCTGGTGCAGGAGGCGGTGTGTGCGGCGGTCCGCGACGCCGTGCGGATGTCGGGGGCAGGCACAGCTTGAGGGCCGAGGAGCGCCCTAGGTAAGCAGTCGGATGATGCGAGTAGCTGCTCTCTAGCTCGCGGCCCAGACCGATTCTGGCTGCGTCGTGCGGTTCTGGGAACGAAACTGGGTGGCCCGCGTCATGCTCGTCCGTCTGCTCTCTGTGCTGCGGAACGTCCTCGCCTGCGGTGGTCCGATGGACTTCTTGAGGCAGGTGGTGGCGCCAGCATCCCCTTTCACCGTTTGCAAGCGCGGGCCTCCAGGTGAAGACAGAAGGAAAACAGGGCTCACTGCACAAATAACTGGCGACCTGAGGCCGCAGTGCCTGGCCCCTGGGCCGTGTGGCCCAGAACTTACGCCTCCCTAAATTGGGTGAAGCTTAGCCGTGCCCCGGCCAGCTGAAAACCAGCACGCCCAATATTGCGTTCGCTGGGGGTGCCGGGCGTAACGAACACGCTGGCCAGGGTCGCCTCAGCCTGCGCCGCTGCGTTGAGCCGCGCCGAGAGCAGTTCGGTTTGCACGCCCTGGCCCCGCGCTTCTGGCCGGGTGGACATGCCAAAAAGCGCGGCGACATTGTCTGTGATCTTCAGAGCGGCGCTGCCGGCCGGCTGTCCACCGCGCGTGGCCACAAACAGGCGGGTCTGCGCATTCTGGGCCACCACAGTCATGACGGCGGCGCTGCCCTCGCCAAAGCCCTGCGCCGACAGAGCGGCCCAGCCCAGCCTGTCGGCTGTTTCCTGCGTGTAGGTGGGCTGTGGGGGCAAGTCGGTCAGGTCGTGCAAGTAGGCGTGCAGTAGTCCCGAGCACTGGTAGCCCCGCGCCCGCAGGAGAGGCAGCGACGGCGCCACCTCGGGCGACAGCAGATGAATCAGCGGGAGCTGGTCATGCCTGGCGCAAAAGGCCTCGAACGCGGCCAGGTCGTCAGCGGTGAGGGCCAGGCCGCCGCCGTGCCAGGCGGAATTCAGAGGCAGCCCTGGACCGGCGTAAGCGGCCCTGAGCGGCCCAAAAGCAGCCTGGATGTCTGCCTGGTGCGCCTGGGCTTCGGCGCGGGCCAGTCGGGCCAGGGCGTCGGGGGGCAGCGCCATGGTGCCAAGATAGTGTGACCGGCTGGAGCCTGCGCCAGGGGCCCGAGAGTCGCCGGCGTCAGAAGGACAGAGGCGCCCGCTCATCTGGCCCTGGGACAAGCTTCAGGCAGGTTTAAGCGGGCGCTGAGCTTGTGTGGCTTCTCGCCTTTGGGTGTGCGCTGCCCGTGGAGGATGACGTCATGCTCGCTTTTCATCCTCACCTGTTCGTGCGTATCGTCGAACTGGACGGCCCGCGCGCCCCCATGCCCAAGCCGCTGTCCAGCGGGTTTAACCCCCACCGCGCGTACCGGGTACTGGGTGTCTACAACCCCTCGGAGTCCTCGGACGCCTACTTTATCCTGGCCAACGACCGCGACGAGATGTGGTTTATCTGCCAGCGTCACCTGCGGTTTGCGGGCCTGCACGACACGGCCGCGCATCATCTGGACTGGCCGTCGGAACATGCGTCAGCCGCTGACTGATCTGGACTCTGATTGAATTGGAGTGGAAACGGTGAAACCGGCGCGGCCTCAGAGAGCTGTGCAGCAGAATTGAAGAGCTTCGCCGAAGGGCGGGAAAGAGCACAACAGGTTCTAGGCGGGAAATAGGCAGATCGGTGACTTCCCGATGTGTGAGAGTAACGGACGGCAGCGGCAGGAGCCGGCAAAGAAGGACTGGGGGCTGCTGTCCCGCCCTCGTCCCGGTAGCCTGGGGCCCATGACCCAGTTGCCTGCCGCTCCTCCGTCCCGCGCATTCGTGTCCCTGATCGGTGCAGGGCCAGGTGATCCGGGGCTGCTGACGTTGCGCGGCCAGCAGGCGCTGGCCCAGGCCGACGTCGTGCTGTTCGACTATCTGGCCAATCCTGACCTGCTGCGCTGGTGCCCCCAGGCCGAGACCATCTATGTGGGCAAGAAAGGTTTTTCCGAGTACATCAGCCAGGAGCAGATCAGTGCGCTGCTCGTGGCCAAAGCGCAGGAGGGTGGTGGTCAGCGTGTGGCCCGCCTTAAGGGCGGCGACGTGTTTGTCTTTGGGCGCGGCGGCGAGGAAGCCGAAGCCTGTGTAGCGGCTGGGGTGCCCTTTGAGGTTGTGCCGGGTGTCAGCAGCGCGATTGCTGCGCCGGCCTACGCAGGGATTCCCGTCACCCACCGGGAGGCGGCGCGTTCCTTCGCAGTGCTGACTGGCAACACCAAAGAGGGGGGCGCCCATTACGAACGCCTCTCCGGGGTAGACACCCTGATTCTGCTGATGGGCGTGCGGAACCTCGACCAGATTGCCGCCGACCTGATCGCGGCAGGAAGAGACCCCCAGACGCCGGCCGCCACCGTGCAGTGGGGCACCACGCCGCAGCAGCGGGCAGTGACGGGCACCCTGGCCACTATTGCCGACGTGGTGAGAGAGGCTGGTCTAGAAGCCCCGGCCGTCACGGTGGTGGGTGAAGTCGTGCGCCTGCGTGAGACCCTGCGCTGGTTTGACCAGACGCCCGGCTTTGGCGGTCCCCTGACCGGCAAGACCGTGGCCGTGACCCGCACCCGCGAAGGCGCCAGCGCCCTGGGAGACGTGCTGCGTGCGCGCGGCGCGGCAGTGCTGGAAGTGCCGCTCATCCGCTTTGCGCCGGGCACCGCGCCCGAACAGGTCGGGGCCTTGCTGAACGGCTTTTCGGGCTGGCTGCTGCTGACCAGCAATCAGGCGGTGCGCGCCCTGTTTGAGCTGCTTGAGGCGCAGGGTCTGGACGCCCGCGCCCTGGCCGGCGCAAAGCTGGCGGCGCTGGGCCCCAGCACTGCCCGCTCACTGGCCGAACGGGGCCTGCGGGCGGACTTTGTGCCGTCTACCCCTGGCGCGCGCCACCTGGCCGCCGAACTCCCGGTCCAGCCCGGTGAGGCGGCCCTGCACCTGACCAGCCAGCTGGCCGAGGATGACCTGGAACGTGGCCTCAGTGTGCGCGGCGTCCAGTATCAGCGCGCCGAACTGTACCGCACCGAACCGGCCCCTCTGGACGGCGGCACCCTGGCCCGCCTGCGCGCCGCCGATGTGGTCACCCTGGCCTCGGGCAGCGCGGCCCGGCACCTGGCGGCCCTGGCCGGCCCCGATTTCCGGGTGGCGGCGATGGGTCCCCAGACCGCCGACGCCGCGCGCGACGCGGGATTTGCCCAGGTGACTGTGGCCCGCGAAGCCACGTTGGAGGCGCTGGCCGACGCCGCTGCGGACGTGGTGAGCGGGCCGTAGGGCGTGGGCTCTGGGGTAGAGGAGAAGGCAGTCAAAAGGACATGAAGCCCAGACCGGAGAGGAAGACAGGGGCGGTTCATACGCCATAGCCCCCATGCCACACTGCCCCCATGACCACACCATTTCGCTGGGGCATTCTGGGGGCGGCGCGGATTGCGCGGGCGCTGATTCCGGCCATTCGGGCGGCGGGGGGCGAGGTCACGGCGCTGGGCGTGCGTGACCCTCAGAGCGCCTACGCACAGGCTTTTGCCCAGGAGTGGAACGTGCCGCTGGTCGGCGGCTACGCCGAGGTGGTGGCGGCCGATGTGGACGCCATTTACAACCCCCTGCCCAATGATGCCCACCACCCCTGGACCCAGGCCGCGCTGCAAGCGGGCAAGCACGCCCTGACCGAGAAACCGCTGACCCTTAGTGCCACTGAGGCCGGGGCATTGGCTGAGGTGGCCGCCGCGTCCGGCCGCATCCTGCTCGAAGCGTTTGCTTACCGCTTTCAGCCCCATATCACGCGCATCCGCGAGGTCGTCGCCACCGAACTGGGTGAGGTGCGGGCGGTGCGCGGCGCCTTCGGGTTTCACCTGACCAACCCCGGCGATTTCCGGTGGCATGCGGCGCAGGGCGGCGGCGCGCTGTACGACGTGGGCACCTATCCGGTCAATCTGACCCGGCTGCTGCTGGGTGAACCGGTGGGGGTGGTGGCCTCGGCGCGCTGGACGGCAGGCGGCCCCGAACAGGGGGTAGACCTGGCCCTGAGTGGCGTGCTGGAGTACGGCTCGGCCCTGGCCAGCATTGACTGCGCCTTCGACTGGTCGGGCACCGCTCCGCAGCGCCTGAGCGTCATCGGCACACGCGGCACCCTGAACGTGCAGGGCGGCTTTGACAGCCACACGCAGGCGCCAGTCACCCTGAACATTGAAGTGGACGGACAGGCCAGAGAGGAGACCTTTGGCCCCAGCAACGGCTACGCCCATATGGTGGCGCACCTTCAGCGTGCGGCGCGCGGCGAGGAGGCGCCCCTCTATCCGCCCAGCGACGCGGTGGCCCACGCCCGCGTGCTGGACGCGCTGTATGCGGCGGCGCGCACCGGGCAGCGGGTGGCCTTACCCAGCCTCTAGAATGCCCCGCATGACAGACCATTTGGCGGGCTGGCAGCCTGCGCCGGCTGGACACAAGCATGTGGTCAGCATCAGCCTGGGCAGCAGCGCCCGCAACGCCCGCGAGACCGTCACGGTGCTGGGGCAGCCCTTTGTCGTGGAGCGCATCGGCACCGATGGAGACGCCCGCAAGATGGCCGCGCTCTATCAGGCGCTGGACGGCCGGGTGGACGCCTTTGGGCTGGGCGGGGCTGACCTGTACGTGATTGCGGGCGACAAGAAATACGTCTTTAACAATGTGCGTAAGCTGGTGGCCAACGCCCGGCAGACCCCTGTGCTGGACGGCAGCGGCCTGAAAAACACCCTGGAACGCGACGCCATTGCCCAGCTGGACGGTCTGCTGGGCTGGCGCATGCAGAAGGTGCTGATGGTGTCGGCGGTGGACCGCTTCGGCATGGCCGAGGCGCTGGCCGACCACGGCGCAGATGTGGTGTACGGCGACCTCGTGTTCGGGCTGAACGTGGACCGGCCCCTGCGGTCTATCGGGGCGCTTCGCCGGGTGGCCGGCCTGGTGCTGCCGGTGCTGACCAAGTTGCCGCAGGACTGGTTTTATCCCACAGGCAAGAAACAGGAACAGAGCGTGGAAGGCAAGGGCACGAAATACTACGCCTGGGCCGATGTGATTGCTGGGGATACGCACTACGCCAAGCGCTACGCCCCCCAGAACCTGAGTGGCAAGACGATCCTGACCCAGACGATTACCGCCGCTGACCGCGAATGGATGAAGGCGCGCGGCGTGCGGCGCCTGGTCACCACCACGCCGCGCATGGGCCAGCGCAACTTCGCCACCAACGTCCTGGAAGCCATGTTCGTCGCCCTGAGTGGGCAGCGGGCCGCCCTGAGCGGGCCAGCCTATCTGGACTACATCCGGCAGGTGGGCTTCAAGCCAGAAGTCAACGAGCTGTAATACGAATTCCGCTGAATTGCAGCACAGCAAAGAAAGGCACCGTCTGCGCTTCCATATCGCGAAATCCGCATCTGTTCTTTCTCCGCCCGGATTTCATTGAGCATTCTGCTCAATTCAATCGCAGTTCGTATAAGGCGGCGGCTCTGGCAGAGCAGACCAGTTCCACACACCCCTCAATTCCGTTGGTGCCGCTGACTCTCTCGGTCACTCACTTCATTCTTCCCGGAGTGGTTGAGGGCTCCGCTCTCAGCGCAGGCTGTCCAGCGCGGCCGTGAGAGGTTTGAGGTACTTCGGGTACTGGGCCTTCGTGACATTGGCCGTCACGATCAGCAGGCCGCCGGGCACTGGCGCAGCGCGCAGGTCGTTGTAAATGGGTGTGTCCAGGCCGCTTACCCAGAACCGCAGCACCACCCATGACCGCCCGCCCAGTTTCTGAATGCTGTGACTTTCCCAGCGGAAGCCCGGCGCGCCCTGCACCGAGCGTTCCAGGACGCTTTGCAGTTCTCCCAGGTCGGCAGGCACCTGGGCGCGGCGCACCGCAAAAGCAATGTTTACGTCCCAGTGTGGGCCGGGCGTGGAATACACGGCAGCGGGCGGCGTGCCGCGCGAGTATTTGAGTTTCAGAATGTCCGGCGGCATCTTGACAAAGCCGGCGGGCACAGTGAACTGGACATTCGTGCCCGGTACGGTCACGGGCGCGGCGTGGGCTGACACAGACAGGACAGTCAGCAGCAGAGCAGGCAGGACGCAGCGCATGGGCCCAGTCTAGAGTCCAGTGTGTCGGCCCAGACCTGTGTGCAGCCAGAGTCCTTCTTTACCGGCAGAACACCTCGGCCGAGTCGGGAAACTGCGGACTGACCCGCAGCAGCTGCATCAGTGCCGTGCCGGGGTGGGTGTACCAGAGGTCACCGTGCCCGTGGGCGTCTGGGGCCCGGGCCAGGCGCCGCGTGGCGTCGTGCAAGAGATACGCCAGCAGGCGCAGAGGCGCCGCCTCGCCCAGCACGCCCGGCGCCTCGTCTTCATAACCGCGCCACAGGTCTGGGGCCGCCAGGGGACCGCCGTAACACAGGTCCAGCGCCGGGTCGCCCCATCCGGCGTCCCCCCAGTCAATCAGGGCAGTGACGGCGCCGCCCTCTGTCACCATCAGGTTGCCCGGATGCAGGTCATTGTGTAAAAAAGCCGGCTGGAGGGGCGGCGGGAACTCCCGCAGCAGACGGTCCACAGTATCGGCGGTCCACTTGGCTTCGGTGCGGCTCAGGTGTCCGCCGTCCAGCACCCGGACCAGCACTTGCGCCGTATCCGGCGGAGTGATGACCTCCAGCAAGCCCTGAGGGTCATCCACGCTGCTCACCCCCCCATGCAGCCGCGCCAGTGCCCGGCCCGCCGCTTGCCACGCCCAGCGCAGGCGAGGGTCGCCGTGGGCCCAGCCGCAAGAGTCCAGACTCTGCCCCGGCGCAAGGGCATACACCGTGACCGGGGCGTCCAGCACGGCGCGGCTGTTGTAGAAGATCAGGAGGTCAG
This sequence comes from Deinococcus betulae, assembly GCF_020166395.1. Lineage (NCBI taxonomy): Bacteria > Thermotogati > Deinococcota > Deinococci > Deinococcales > Deinococcaceae > Deinococcus > Deinococcus betulae. The sequence continues at coordinate 11,174 of NZ_JAIQXU010000007.1, forward strand.
GCGTGTTGACGCCGGCGCGGACTGCCGCCGGGACGGCCACGCTTTCGGTCAGGGTGTCCTCGTCGTCGCCGGGCATGGGCACCCGCAGCACCACGGGTTGCCCCGCCCGCCGGCCGAGATAGACCCGGTTGACGATCCCCCTGCTGGGCAGGCGGGTCAGGGGACTGTCCAGGCCGTACCGCTCGGCGAAAGCCTGCAGTTCGGTCGCGCTGAGGTCAGGCAGGGCCGGCATCCCATCAGTGTCTGGTGGACAGGGGGGCCAGGGCCTGCGCCAGATGGCGGATACACTGCGCCTTATGCAGGCTCTGGTAGACGCGATTCGGCAGCAGGGCGAGGTGCTGCCCGGCGGCATTCTGAAGGTAGACGGGCTGGTGAACCACCAGCTGCTTCCTGGGCTGACGCGCGAGATGGGCGAGACCTTTGCCCGTCACTTCGCCCCGCTGCGCCCCAACAAGATTGTGACCATCGAGGTCAGCGGGATTGCTCCGGCCATCGCCACCGCCATGACGCTGGGCGTGCCACTGGTGTACGCCCGCAAGAAGAAGCCGGTGACCATGAAAGAGCCGATTTTCACGGCCCAGTCGGTCAGCCGCACCAAAGGCGGAGTCGTGGACCTCTTTGTCAGCAGCGAGTTTCTGGGCCCTGCCGACCGCGTGGTGGTCATTGACGATTTTCTGGCCTCGGGGGGCACGCTGCGCGCCCTGGTGGGCATGCTGGCCCAGAGCGGGGCGCAGCTGCTGGGTATCGGCTGCGTCGTGGAAAAACAGTTTGAGGGCGGCCGTGAGAAGCTGGCTGACCTGGGTGTACCCATTCATACGCTGGCAAACATTGTGCAGATGGACAGAGGACTGGAAGTGGTGAGTGGAAAGTAGGGAGTGGCGGCCAGAGAATATGACCTGTAAAGAAGGCAGAGGCCTGACACGACATGGTGACCGCGCAGAGGAGGCCCACTTCTCACAGCCCACCCGCCCCACCTAACGCCCGTTTGGATACCATGGGCCGCATGACACAGCCCGGCACCGAACTTCAGGAACTCATCGCGGCGATGGAGCAGCGCCGCACGAAAGTCGAGCAGGGCGGCGGCCCCGAACGCCTGAAAAAACAGAAGCAGGGCGGCAAGTTGACCGCCCGTGAGCGCATTGACGCCCTGCTGGACCCCGGCAGCTTTCTGGAAATGGGCACCTTCGTGGAACACCGGGGCGGGCGGCTGATGCAGGGCGTTGAAGCCCCCGGCGAAGGGGTGGTGACAGGCCGGGGCACGGTTGACGGCCGGCAGGTGTTTGTCTTTTCTCAGGACTTTACGGTGCTGGGCGGGTCCCTGGGCAAGATGAACGCTGCGAAGGTCACGAAGGTGATGGACCTGGCCGCCAAGACGGGCTGCCCTGTCATCGGCCTGAACGACAGCGCGGGCGCCCGCATTCAGGAAGGAGTGGACAGCCTGTCGGGCTACGGCGAGATTTTTTACCGCAACGCCATATACTCCGGCGCCATTCCGCAAATCAGCGCGATTCTGGGGCCGTGCGCGGGGGGCGCTGTATATTCCCCGGCCCTGACCGACTTCATCCTGATGAGCGAGGGCAGCAGCTACATGTTCATCACGGGGCCGGAAGTCATCAAGTCCGTCACGCGCGAGGACGTGACCTTTGACCAGCTGGGCGGCGCGGATGTTCATACCCGCAAGAGCGGCGTGGCGCATCTGGAATACGACGGCGACGAGGCGGTGCTGAGGGGCGTGCGGGACCTGCTGGGCTACTTGCCGCAAAACGCGCACGAGAAGGCGCCGGCTCACCCTACCAGTGACCCGGTGACCCGCACCACCGAAAAGCTGCTGGACATCGTCGTGCCCGATCAGCGCAAGCCCTATCCCATGCACGACGTGATTCACGAACTCGTGGATGACGGCACCTTTCTGGAAATCCAGCCGGGCTGGGCCAAAAACATCGTGGTGGGGTTCGCGCGCCTGGGCGGCGAGTCGGTGGGCATCGTGGCGAACAACCCCCGCGTCATGGCCGGTACCCTGAACATTGACGCCAGCGACAAGGCGGCGCGCTTTATCCGCACCTGCGACTGCTACAACATCCCCATCCTGACGCTGGTGGACGTGACCGGCTTCCTGCCCGGCGTGGCCCAGGAACACGCGGGCATCATCCGCCACGGCGCCAAGATGCTCTACGCCTACGCCGAGGCCACTGTCCCCAAAATCACCCTGATTACCCGCAAGAGTTACGGCGGCGCGTATCTCGCCATGAACAGCCGGGACATGGGCGCCGACGTGGTGTACGCCTGGCCCACAGCGGCAGTGGCCGTGATGGGGGCCGAGGGAGCCGCCAACATCGTCTACCGCCGTGAGATTGCCGCCAGCGAGAACCCCGAGGCCACCCGCGCCCAGAAGATTGCCGACTACAAAGACGCCTTTGATAACCCCTATGTGGCGGCCAGTAAGGGCTACATTGACGATGTCATTCCGATGGAAGACACGCGCCGCGTCCTCATTCAGACCTTTGAGATGCTGCGAGACAAGGAAGAGGCGAGGCCCTACAAGAAGCACGGGAATATACCGTTGTAATTGGGGTTGTGGAGAGTGGTGAGTAACCGCGAATAGGGGTTGATAAGTAGGGTGCGGGAGCCAGTCCAAAGCGTGGTCAGGCGACGCATGCTCCGCAGTAATGTTGGTGAATGGTGCCCCCTGAATCCACCCCGGATCTGGTGCTTGCGCTCATGAACTCGAAATCGGCTCAGCGCCGCTCAGCTGCCGGAAACCTTCGCAAACGGCGAGATCCAGCAGCAGGTGCAGCCCTTCTTGAGGCGCTAAATCGAGAACTTCGAGACCCACGCACTTGGGAAACGCAGTACCAGATGGTCATGGCTCTCGGTGAATGTGGCGTCACGGCGGCCGTTCCCCTCCTCAACACCATCGCGAGCGCACCCAGGGAAGCAACGATGGTGTTTGTCGCCACCGGTGATGCATTGATTCGGCTTGCGGCGCTGCACGAGCAAGCCGACCAGATGTGGCACACCCTCCTGCAACAGCGTAATGATCATGTTCTCGCCGGTGCTCTCAGGGCAACCCACATGGCAGACGTTTCTTTGCGCGACGACACCATTACCGCAATTGTGACCGTGCTGGAAGGTTACGAAAGCGATCACCCCATCATGTTCTGGGCTGCAACTGCGGCGTGGCGGTGGAAGTTACTTTCAGCGCACGTCTTCCTGAAGACACTGGCCACGAGTGCACGGGAGGATATTCGGGAGGCGGCCAGTCACTCGCTACAAGGCAAATTGGTGAAGCACAACATCCTGTGATAACCCCTGACGAAGCGAACGGCGAGATCAGGATTCATCCGCTGACGTCTATGAATTTCAGGTTGTGCGCCAGAACATTGAGCGCCACCTTGAGCCGCAGGCTGAGATATGTCTTGACCTGCCCCCAGCGCAGACCAGCCCCGACCAGCACAGAGAACGCGGACTCTACACATTTCCTGGCAGCGCCGTATTCGGCTCTCCAACGCGGATCGACCCGTCTGGCCTCAACCTTCGGTGGCGTCAGGCATGTTGCCGACTGATAGCCCTTACCCCCAATTTGCTTTGGTCCTCCATAGGAGGACCATTCTCGATTCATCTCGCATAACACGGCGAAATCGTGCTCATTGGCTGGACGAATCTCGTATCTGGCGATCTTTCCGTTCAGGGTGCACCAGACATGCAGCTTGAAGCCGTAAACCGGCCCAGCGGTGCTGAACCCGTGTCTGGCGCCACGGAATTTGCACCGTGGCGCACGTTTAAAGGTCGAAACGGGAAGGGGTTCTGAAGCGACGGCGACGAAGGCCAGCTCCTGGACTTCGGTGGACAGTTGCTCGATCACCGGGGTCAGCCGGGCGAGTCGGATGCGGGCCTGGGACTCAGACGGGTACTGCGGAAAGTGGTTGAGTTTGAGAAAGCGCCACCAGCGGCTGAAATAGAGCACTTTGTGCAGCTTTTGGAGAAGCGCGACTGCCAGCAACTCCGCGTCCATGATTTTCTCGTGTGAATGGAGCAGTTTCGGTGGAACATGCGGCGAGATCCAGCGACTAAGGATGGTAACAGCGGTGGAAAGCGGCAGCAAAGTGAGGTCGGGACGGCTCATAAGCACCGCCCCTTTCGCATTTTTTGCCCTACGGGTCAACCCCTATTCGCGGTGAATAGGAAGTGGGAACGGGCGCAGCCTCAGTCCACTAACCACTCTCCACGTCCCACTTACCCTCCGCGCATGTGCGCGCGGCAGACTGGCAGCCATGACCAGCAAATATGCCAAACCCACCGACACCGAACTGCGCGAGCGGCTGACGCCCACCCAGTACCAGGTCACGCAGCATGAGGGCACCGAGCGGGCCTTTACGGGCGAGTTCTGGGACCATACCGAAGAGGGCATCTACGTGGACGTGGTCAGTGGAGAACCGCTGTTTTCGAGCATGGACAAATACGACGCTGGGTGCGGCTGGCCCAGCTTCACCCGCCCCATTCCCAGCGTGGCCCTGACCGAAAACACCGATTATAAGATTGGTTACGCCCGTACCGAGGTCCGTTCGAAGGGGGCAGACTCGCACCTGGGGCACGTGTTCCCCGACGGCCCGCAGCAACACGGGGGCCTACGCTACTGCATCAATTCAGCGTCGCTGCGCTTTGTATCAGTCTCGGAATTGGAGACCCAGGGGTATGGGGAATACCGCCCCCTGTTTGGGCAGTAAAACGCACTCGGATTGAATCATTGACCGAAACGATTCAATCCAACAGACGGGACTCGCAGACCTGCGCCGCCGAGCAGAAGCGGGCTGACAGGCTTGAAGGTTGCAGGGGAGGCTCTGTCCCGAGTTGCTGGCGTTTGGAAGCTGTAAAAGACCAAAGAGGAGAGGGAGGCGCGCACGTCGCCTCCCTCTCGCTTGTGGCTGTCTTTACCGGGCGGTGCCGAAATCCTGGACCCAGTAGTGGCCGTAGCTGCCGCCCTGCGCGTAGCCGACCCCCAGTTCCTTGTAACTGGCGCTCATGATGTTCTTGCAGTGGCCCTCGCTCTTGAGCCAGCCAGCCACCACGCTTTCGGGCGTGGCCTGGCCAGCGGCGATGTTCTCGGCCACCGTGCGCCACGCATAGCCCGCCGCCGTGATGCGCTGCGAGAAGGTGCGGCCATCCTTGCTGGTGTGGCTGAAGTAGTTCTGGGCCGCCATGTCACTGGCGTGGCCCTGGGCCGCCTGGCTGAGCTGGGCATTCAGGGTCAGTGCCGGCGCGGCGGCGTAAGCGGTGGCGCCGCAGGTCGCGCCTGTGGAACGCGCCGCGTTGGTCAGGTCTAGCACCCGCTGGGCAAAGCCAGGCGCCTGGGGAGGGGTGGGCGTGGGCGCTGGGGCTGTGGGGGCCGTCACCGTCACCGGAAAGTCCAGAAAGGAGCCGGGGCTCCGGGTCAGGGCGGCGCGCACCGTGGTGCTGCCAGCCCCAGTGGCGGTGACCAAGCCGCTGGGGCTGACCGTGGCCACGGCGGCGTTCCGGGTGGTCCAGGTCAGCTGCCCAGGTTGCGGCGCCTGCCCGCCTACGGTCACGCGCAGTTGCAGGGTTTGCCCAGCACTCAGCGTGATGGGTGTAGCGACGGCCTGCGCAGCCAGGGTCTCGGGGTCTGCGCCCGGCGTGCCTGTGACGGGAGCAGCCGGGGTTTCGACGACTGGACTGCTGGGCGTACTGCCGCAGGCAGCGAGGGTCAACAGCAGGCCCAGGCTGGCCCCGCACAGCAACGCTTTGGTCATGCTGTCATTAAACCGGCATGAAGCCTAGCCTAACGTGAGATGAAATCACTCATTTCTCACCGCTGATTGCTTACCGTGGTCGCGCAGGAAAAGCCTCTCTTTGCAGAAATCTTCACACCGTGTTTTTCTCACCATTTACAAATGCAATAGACTTAATGAGGCGAAAAACCTCACACTTCAAGCAGGCTAAAGTGAAGTTCCTGGCTTTCACGGAGGCTCAGACCTGAGTGATTGGGCAGAGCCACCTGGACTTCACCACCCAGGCCAGCCGCACTGTCCAGCAATGCCGATCCCACCTCATCGTCAGGGGCGCCCCAGAGGAGGGCGGCGCCGCCTTCTGGCCGGGCCTGCCACAGCAGAGCGCCCACCGGAACGCTGCTGCGGTAGGCCAGGAGGGGCAGATAAGACCGCTCGTCTTCAAGCCGCGCGGCCAGGTGGCGGCCCAGGGCTGGCGCCCACTCGGGCGTGTCGTACACGCCCGCCAGCACCCCGGCCCACGTGCCCAGATGGAGGCGTGACAGCTGCTCAACGACCACCTCATTCCCGGTCCCGTCTCCTGGGTGCCAGAGGCCCAGCCGCAGGCGGGCGACAGGCTGACTGTTCGGGACCGGCGCCGCGCCCACCACCAGCACCGGCTGCCCTTGCCCCTCGTGCCAGTCGCGCACCGTTTCAAGGTCCACCCCGCTCCTGTTTTCAGGAAGGTAGGTGGCGTTCAGGGCCAGCACGTTCACGCCGGGGGTCAGCAGTGTGGTGGCGCCGCCCTGCTCGCGCTGGAGGGTCGAGAGGGGCGCGTGAAACGCCAGCAGACTGGCCAGAGCGGGCGGCAGCATGGCCCGAGGCTAGAGCATGGGCGCCGGCAGGCAGGCCGAGTCTCAAGCCCATGCAGGGCGGCGCCACATCTTTGGCGCGGCGCGGCGTGCTGCCATGCAGACCACAGGAGGTTGTTATGTCCACCCATCCGTCTCTCCATCATCCTGCCCCGGCGCCGCCCCGCTGGGCCGCGCTGGCCCTGAGCGGCCTGGCCGGCGCCCTGACCGTGACGCTCCTCAATGAAGGCGTGCGCCGCGTGTTGCCTCACGCCCCGCGCATGGACGTGCTGGGCGAGCGCGCGCTGACGGCGGGTCTGGAAGCCGCCGGCACCCGGCCGCCCCAGGGCGGCGCCCTGTATGCAGCGACCCTGGCCGCCGACCTGGCATCCAACACCATCTTCTACGCTCTGGCTGGCCTAGGGGGTGCGGCGCGGGCGCCCGGTGTGGGCACTGCCCTGGGGCTGGTGTCAGGGGTGGGCGGCGCGGCCCTGCCGCCCCATGTGGGCCTGGGTCACCAACCAGACGAGCGCCCGCAGACACTGCTGCTGACCGTGGTGTGGTACGCGCTGGGGGGCCTGGCCGCCGGCCTGGTGTACCGGGCGGTCGAAGGAGACAGGGAGCGCGAGCGGCTGAACGGCGGCGCTTGACCGGCTGCTGAGGCGGACCCCGGTTGAACCGCCCACACAAGCAATTCAATTCGAGCGGACTTGCAAAGCTGCGCAGCAGAGGGAGAAGGAGAACCACGGGTGCCGGACGTGGAGTTGGCCAATCGACTCTCTCCCGATTTGTCAACTGGAATCCGTATAAGGCGGCGCTCGGCCGATTCACTGGCCAACATCAAAGGGCCCCTGACGCGAATAGTCAGGGGCCCTTTGATGTGGCAGGGGCTTAATTCCAGCGGCCGCCGCGCTGCTGGCGGGTTTCGGGTTCGGGGGCGGCATAGAGTTCCTCGGCGCGCGAGAGCTTCTTGCGGCCATACAGGCCCTCAAGCACAAACTCGGCGGCGCTGACGCGCACGGCGTCGTCGGCGCTATTGGCCACCTCGGCGGCCAGGTCGGTCAGGCCCGGCACCTCGCGCGTGGCTTTCAGGGCCTCGGCCGCGTCTCCCCCCTGGGGAAAGCGGAAGACGTTGCCGTTCTCAAACCACTTTTCCAGGTCGCGGGTGTTTGCGCTGCCGTACAGGCGGGCGTAGGCTGCACCAGCCGCCTTGCGAATCACGTCGCGGGCCACGCTGTCGGCGCCCTTCAGTTCGCCCTCGTATTCCAGTTCCATCTTGCCGGTGATGGCCGGCAGGCCCGCGTACACGTCGCTGACCCGCACCACCGGGGCGCCGTCACCCAGCAGGCTGCGGCGCTCGGCGTTGGCGGCGGCCACTTCCATCAGGGAAATCGGCAGGCGCTGCGAGACGCCGCTGAGCTTGTCCACGCGCCCGTCCTCACGGGCCTGAAAGGCGATTTCCTCAATCAGTTCAGCCATGAAGGGCGGCACCACCACGGAGGGCGCGCGCACCGCTTCCTGCGCCGTGATGTCCATGCCCAGGCGCACGTCGGTGGGGTAGTGGGTGCGAATCTCGCTGCCGATGCGGTCTTTGAGGGGCGTGACAATCTTGCCGCGCGCCGTGTAGTCCTCGGGGTTGGCCGAGAAGACCAGCATCACGTCCAGTTCCAGACGAATGGGGTAGCCCTTAATCTGCACGTCGCCTTCTTGCAGGATGTTAAACAGCGCCACCTGCACCTTAGGGGCCAGGTCGGCCAGCTCGTTCACCGCGAAGATGCCCCGGTTGGCGCGCGGCAGCAGGCCAAAGTGCATGGAGCGCACGTCGCCCAGGCTCGTGCCCAGGCGCGCGGCCTTGATGGGGTCCACGTCGCCCACCAGGTCAGCCACGGTCACGTCGGGGGTGGCCAGCTTCTCGACATAGCGGTCGGCGCGCGGCAGCCAGCGGATGGGCAGGCTCAGGCCATGTGCCTCCAGCAGGTGCCGGCCCTCGGCGCCCACCGGGTTCAGGGGGTCGTCGGGCATGTCGGCGCCGTCAATGACGGGCACGTCTTCGTCAAGGAGGTCCGTGATGGCGCGCAGGATGCGGCTCTTGGCCTGGCCGCGCAGCCCCAGCAGGATAAAGTTCTGCCGCGCCAGCAGGGCGTTCACCAGCTGCGGAATCACGGTGTCGTCGTAGCCCACCACGCCGGGAAACAGGGTCTCGCCCGCGCGGAGTTTGCGTGTGAGGTTGTCCCGCACCTCGTCCTGCACCAGTCTGATTTTTCCATCGAACGGCTGGCGCCCGGCGTACTCCGGCGTGTCCAGCAGTTCCCCTAATGTCCTTGCTCTGGCAGTCACCGTCATGATGCGCGCAAACGTATCACGCGCGCCCGGCGTGGAATGTGCGCCTTTCTGGCAATGTCGTGTCCCTGCGCCTGAGAGGCGGCCCCTGAGTCAGCCTCCCCGTGCAAAGCGCCGTTCCAGAAGCCGCTGCACCAGCTCCAGCAGACTGCTGACGGCCCAGTAGATCAGGGCTGCGGCCAGATAAGGCCCGAACGGTTCAAAGGTGCGGGCAATGACCAGCTGCGCCGAGCGCAGGAGTTCGACCACTGTAATGACCGACACCAGCGAGGTGTCCTTGACTAGGCCAATCAGGGTATTACTCAGGCTGGGCAAAGCCACGCGCGCCGCCTGCGGCAGCACCACGAGCCGTATGGTCTGTGAGGGACTCAGGCCCAGGCTGATGGCCGCTTCACGCTGGCCGCGCGGAATGCTCAGGATGGCCGCCCGAATGGTTTCCGAGAGGTACGCCGCCGCATTTAGGGTCAGCGCGATGACGCCGCCCGCCAGGGGATTGAGGGTGATGCCCAGGCTGGGCAGGCCGTAGTAGATGACGAAAATCTGCACCAGCAGCGGCGTGCCGCGGATAAACGACACAAAGACGCTGCTCAGGCCGCGCAGTCCGCTCCAGCGTGATAGCCGGGCCAGGGCCACCAGAAAGCCCAGCGGCAGCCCCAGCAGCATGGCCGCCAGGGCGTAGGCCAGGGTCACGGGCGTGGCAGCCAGCAGGGTGGGCAGAGCCTGCCACGCGCTTTGCAGGACGAGAAGAAGTTGTTCGGTGTTCACGGCGCCTCCTCCAGAAGCGGTCCTGGCTCCCTCCCCAGGATGAAGGGAAGGAGCCAGGACGCGGGCCAACTGGCGTTCAGGGTTTGCTGACGTCCTGGCCGAACCACTTGCGGCTGATTTTGGCGTAGGTGCCGTCGGCCTTCAGCTGAAGCAGCGCCCGGTCCACGGCCGCCTTCAGTCCCGTGTTGCTCTTTTTCAGCGCCACGCCGACCGGTTCGGGGGCGCCAATCACCCCGGCGCCGCGCACCGGCAGATTCTGCGACTGAATGAGGTACCCCACCAGCAGGCGGTCGTTGAAAGCGGCGTCCAGGCGGCCTGCGGCCAGATCCGCCAGGTATTCAGGCGCGCCGGGGTAGGTCACGACGTTGATGCCGCCCGCGTCCCGCAGCGTCTTCTCAAAGTTGCTGCCCAGCCCCACCCCCACGCGCTTGCCCTTCAGGTCGGTCAGCGTCTTGGGGCTGAAGCTGCCCGCGCGCTTCACGATGATCTGCGGGCTGGAGTAAGCGTAGGGCGCACTGAAGCCAATGGTTTTCTGCCGCTCGGCCGTAATGCCGACCTGATTGACGATGACGTCGTACTTGTTGGCCTGCAGGCCCGCCAGGATGCCGCTCCATTCTGTTAATACAAATTCAGGCTTCAGGCCCAGCTTGGCAGCGACGGCCTTGGCGATATCCACGTCGAAGCCTGTGAGCTGGCCCTTGTCATCTTTGTAGGTGAAGGGGGCGTAGGTGCCCTCCATGCCGATTTTCAGCACGCCTTTGGTCAGGGTGCTGGGGGCAGCGGCGTGGGCGGTGGTCAGGCTGGCACTGATGGCCAGCAGCAAAGTTGAGGTAACGCGGTTCATAAGACTCCTTGGTCCCTGAGGTGGACATCACCTCAGAGCACTTTAGTTTACAAAGTATATCAACAATCACCGTGGTGTGGGAAAACTCAGAAGTTGAATGCTCCTCAGATATGTCTGAAGACCGATTGCGCAGTTATAAAGCTAGTAGATCGGGGGAGGTAGTGCCTCCCCCAACCTGTATTCCGATCATTCAGGCGAACTGTGGTGCGCGGCTCATGGTGCGCAGATTGACCAGGCCGGCCACACAGCCCCAGAACAGGCCGTGCCGGCCAATGTTGTTCCGGTAGAACTCCCGGCACACACGGAACTTCTTCAGTTTGCACACCACGTTCTCCACCGTGATCCGCACCTTGGAGATCTGGTGGTTCAGCTCCCGATCCTCCTCGCTCAGCACGTCCCCTCGGAGCCGCATGCGGGGAACAATCACCGTATGCTCCGGGCACAGCTTCTCCAGTCCCGTGTACCCCCGGTCGCCCCAGACACGACTGCTCCGGGGCAGTCGACCCAGGAGTCTGGACTGTTTCAGGACCTTCATGTCATGCGTGCGCCCGCCCGCGGGCGCACTGAGGTGCACCACTAGGCCGTCCGGGGTCACCGCTACCTGCGTTTTCAGCGTATGGGTGCCCTTCTTGACGCTGAAGAATTTCTTCTGGTCCTTGGGTCGCCCGACGGCTTTCTTTCCGGGACCACTGCCTTTCTTCTTTTTGGGTTGCCCTCCGGGCTGCTCCGTGCCGTCAATAATGAGGTCGGCGATCTCCGGGAACGCCTCGAGCACATCCTCCAGAGTGCGCAGCCGACGACGCGGGGCGTCGTCAGGCATGACCTTGCGGCTGTTGAGCGTTCGGGCGCGGAGGGGAGCAGGCAACGCCTGCTCCAGGAGGGGCAACAGTGCGTGGATGTTCCGGCAGACATTGGCGGCGTCCATCTCGAACAGCACGCCCAATAGATGCATGGGGAGGTAATGCCGGAGGTACATCAAAGTGAGCAGGAGACGGTGGGGAACGTCGAGTTTGAACTGTCGTCCGGCTCCGATGCGGCGTTGCCGTCCCTCCCGCAGGAGGGACGTGCGGTGCGCGTGGGTCCATAGGGGCTCCAGCTGTTCAGCGAGGAGCATGAATTCGGTGGGGTTCAGGCCGCAAAGCGACTCGAAGGACCGGGGACGCTGGACCAGGCGCGGCACCTGAAGCATGCCCCACTCTGCCCAATTCACCTCAACTGCGCAACGGATCCTGATTCCCTCCAGCGCGTTGGGCACTGGGCGCGGAACATCACTTGGTGGCTTTCCTATGAGGAGCAAAGAGGCGACTGAGGCGCTTGTTTTCAGTTCATCACAGACGGCAAGACACAGAGTCACCAGTTCACTGGTTGCGGTGGATGAGAGCGAGTTGTGCACGCCGCAGCCCTCTGCGTGTCTCTGAAGGTTTTGAGTTCTGTGCTTAGTAAGCTCAGTGGTATGACGAGAGGCTCTGGCGACAACGTCCGACACCTGAGGAATGCGGGTGGGCCGCTGCTTCCTGCTCTGGCCGCAGAAATGCGGGAAGTGGCTCAGGCGGCCCTGAATCGGCCGGCGCAGGCCTTGGTCCTGCTGGACGTGCGTGTTCGAGCTGGAGAAGATCTGAACGTTACGGCGCTGCTCAGCCTGTCCCTGGTTTTGAACAGGGCACTGGCGGCGGGGCTGACCCCGCCCCCGCCACACCATTGGCGGTGGGCGGCATGACGCGCGTGGTGGTCACGGGCGCCAGTGGGCACCTGGGCCGGGAAGTGGTGCCGCTGCTGCGGGCCGGTGGCGCCGAGGTGGTGGCCCTCAGCCGCCGCCCCCGGCCGGCCCAGCCGGGTCTCACCTGGGTGACTGGTGACCTGAGCCAGCCTGAACCTCTACGCGCAGCGCTGCGCCCCGGCGACGTGCTGGTGCATCTGGCGACCCAACCGCTTCGGGCAGGCGCTGACCTGAACTTGGCGAGGGCAGTAGTCCAGGCTGCGCAGAATGCCAAAGCCAGTCACCTGCTGTTCATGGGCATTGCTGGCCTGGAGCGGCTGCAGGCGGCGCCGTATTACCGCGACAAGCTGGCTGCTGAAGGGCTGGTAGCGCAGAGCGGCATGCCCTTCACCATCCTGCGCACGACCCAGTTTCATGAATTTGTGGCCGAGTTGCTGACGCGCCTGACCCTGCCCGGCCCGCTCACCCTGCTGCCGGCAGGCGTGACTCTGCAGCCGCTGGAAGCCCAGGCTGCCGCGCGTGCGCTGGCTGACCTGAGTCTGGGCTCGCCTGTGGGCCATGCCCCCGAGCTGTGCGGCCCACAGGCGCTGACCTTTGCGGAGCTGGCCCGGCAGCGCGGGCCTGGCCGGGTGCTGAGCCTGCCGCTGCCGGTGCCGCTGTTCCGGGCGTGGCAGGGCGGTGCTGCGGTCCCGCGCGGTGCTCAGCCTGTAGGGCGCACCTGGGCCCAGTGGATGGCGGCGCAAGAGCACTACCAGTGAAGGGTGGCTATGAACTCGGATTGAAGCATCTGAAATAACGACTGAATCAGCACAGAGGGGAATTTTAATGATGGGCGTTGTCCCCAGGGCTGTTCTGGTATGTATACGTGCAAATGACGTATGGCTCCTGAGTACGTCAATCAGACCTGCTCAGATGAATGTATATTCCTGCTCCATCCAATCGCGCTGACCAAGATAAACGAGCTTCTCAAGCACGCTCAGGCCTAGCCTCAGGGGGTCGATTGCGCCTGAGCCGTAGTCTTCTGGCGCGGGGGCAGAAAGCTCAGGGCAATCAGGCCCAGGCCCAGCCACTGCGCTGCATTCAGAGAGCGGCCCTGCCAGAAGTCCAGGGCCAGGGCCGTGGCCGGGCTGAGGCGCGTCAGCAGCGAGACCTGAAGGGCCGAGGTGGACTGAATACCGCGGAACCACAGCGCGTAGGCGGCGGCAGTGCCCACCACGATCAGGTAGGCCAGCGGCGCCCACTGCGCCGGGGTGGGCAGAGCGGGCAGGCCGTCCAGCAGCAGGGCCACGGGCAGCAGCAGCAGGCCGCCCCAGCACAGCTGCCAGGCCGTCACTGCCAGTAGCCCAGTGCCTGAGGGCGTTCCCCAGGCGCCGGCCAGGAGGTACCCACCCGACGCGGCCACCACGCTGAGCAGGCCAGCTGCCAGGCCCACTGCGTCCAGATGGGCCCCCGGCCCCAGCACCAGCAGCGCCACCCCCACCAGGCCCAGCAGCGCGGCAGAGAGTGCCTGCCGGGTGGGCGGCTGTCGCAGGGCCAGGAGGTTAAACGCCAGAATTAGCAGTGGCCCCAGCGCGCCCAGAGTGGCGGTCACCCCCCCGCCCAGCCGACTGGCACCCAGAAACAGCGTGCCGAAGAACAGCCCGAAATTCAGCGCCCCCAGCAGCAGGCTTTTCCACCACCAGGCCCCCCTGGGCCACTGGCGCACCACCAGCAGGAGCAGCACCCCGGCCCCCAGCGCCCGAAGCGCCGCCACCGTCAGAGGCGGCATGGGCTGAAGCTGCTCAAGCACCACATAACTCGTGCCCCAGCTCAGAGGTGCCAGAGCGGCCAACCACAGGGCCGAAGAAGCTTTCATAGATTTATTTTAGTACCAAACTGTTTGTCTATAAAATAGATAGGCTATTTTCTATACTCTGCCCATGACTATCCTGAAGGCGCTGGACCGCATTCGGCACGACTGGCAGGCTGCCGAACCAGAGCTGGACAGCGCCCCCATGCTGACCTTCATCACGTTCAGCCGTGCCCACGCCCTGCTGGGCGACGCCGTGCGGGCCACAGCCGCGCAGGCGGACCTGACCTCGGCCACCCGCGACCTGCTGCTGACGCTGTACCGCTCGGCTCCGCCTGAGGGTTTGCCCGCCAGCGAGGTCGCCGCGCTCCTGGCGGTCTCGCCCGCGACGGTGACGGGCAACACGGACCGGCTGGAAGCGCGCGGGCTGCTCACGCGCCGCCTGGACCCGCAGGACCGGCGGTCGTGGCGCCTGGCCCTGACCGACCAGGGCCGCGCGCTGGTGCAGGCGCACCTCCCTGTTCACCTGGCATTCGAGGCCCAGTTGCTGGCGGCCCTCAGTTCAGAAGAGATACAGCAGTTTGAAGGGCTGCTGCGAAAACTCATCGCCCATGCCGAGGCGCAGGGCCTTGATTGACCGGCGCCCGGTGACCTCCGCCGATGGGGCGGTGATTGCCCGTCACCGCTTGCCTAACCCAGCCGACGCTCCTGATCGTCCGGCCTACGCGGCCTGGGTCGCGGGGGCCATAGCGCGCGGCACCTACCTGGGCTTCGTGACGTAGGTGGGCGGCGAGATCGTCGCCGGGGCAGGCCTGACCCTGCTCGACTGGGGCCCCAGTCGGGACGACCCCCAGCCGCTGCGGGCGAGGGTCGTCAATGTCTGGACCCACCCGGACTGGCGCCGCCAGGGGCACGCCCGCGAGTTGGTCCGGGCTTGTCTGACGGCGGGTCAGGCGCGCGGCGTCACCCGGTTTGCGCTGGGCACCACCCCGCAGGGCCGCGCGCTGTACGAGGCGCTGGGCTTCGCGGCCAGCGGAACTGAGATGACCGCCCACCTCCCGGCGCCTCCGCCTCGCTGAGTGACAGGCCTCGGCACTATGGGCCAAGCCATGCGTGCCCAGAGGCGGAGGTGCACGTCCAGCTCAGACTGAACGGTTGAGGCCAGTCACCCGGCCGCCTGCCCGCCGCTTCAAGAACTCGTCGGCTCGGCCCCCGCGCGGGCGGTCACGATGCTGCGTGAGGCGGCCCAGGCGCCGATGTCGGCCCCTTGCAGGGCAGTGGCCATCAGATCGGGAAAAAAGTCCGGGGTGCAGGCAAAGACGGGAATGCCCAGGGCCGCCAGCCTCGCGGCGTTGTCGTGGTCGTAACTGGGCGTGCCGTCGTCGTCCAGCGCCAGCAGCACGATGACGCGCACGCCCAGCTCGCGGAACTCGTTCAGGCGGCGGATCATCTCGGCGCTGCCGGACCCCTCATACAGGTCGGAAATCAGGACAAAGGTGTGTTCCTCGGGGTTGGTCAGGAGCCCCTGGCAGTAGCGCAGGGCCAGCGGGGTGTCGTTGCCGCCGCCCAGCTGCACGCCGAACAGCACGTCCACCGGGTCGGCCAGGTGGTCGGTCAGGTCCACCACCGTAGTGTCATAGACCACCACGTTGGTTTTCAGGGCCGGCAGGCTGGCCAGGACGGCGCCAAAGATACCGGCGTAGACCACGCTGGACGCCATGCTGCCCGACTGGTCCACACACAGGGTCACGGCCTTGAGTTGCCGCCGCGCACGCCCGTAGCCCACCAGGCGCTCGGGGATCACGCTTTTGCGCTCGGGGTCGTAGGTGTGCAGGTTCTTCAGGAGGGTGCGGCCCCAGTCCACCTCGTTCTGGCGGGGGCGGAGGTTGCGCTGCGAGCGGTTGAGGCTCCCCGTGACCGCGCTGCGCAGCGGCTCGGCCAGCCGGGCCTGAAGGTCGTCCACCACCCGCGCCACCACCTGCCGCGCCAGCGCCTTGGCCTGGGCCGGCATGGCGTCTTTCAGGCTGATCAGGGTGGCCGCCATGTGGACGTTGGGCTGGAGGTGCTCCAGCAGTTCGGGTTCCAGCAGCAGGGTCTTTAAGTTCAGCCGCTCGACCGCGTCGCCCTGCATGACCTGCACGGCCGACTGCGGAAAGAGGTCGCGGACCTCGCCCAGCCACGCGGCCACGGCCGGGGCGCTTTTGCCAAAGCCCACGTTCCGGCCTGATTTGCGGCCCTTCTGGGGTTTTTCCGTTTGAAGGGTAAAAGGCGCGCCGTCATACAGCGAGGCCAGGGCGGCGTCCAGGCGGCGGTCGTGTTCGCCCAGCGGCTGGCCGATGCCGTCGGCGCTCTCGCCGGTGGCGGTCTCGCCGCCCAGCAGCAGCCGCCAGCGGCGCAGGCGCTCCAGGTCGGGGGTCAGGCTCTGGGGTGCGGGGTCAGTTTCAGGGGTCATAAGGGGTCTCCAGCAGGCAGGGTCACGCCCAGCAGGCGCAGCACGACCGGCACCACCCCCGCGCCCAATTCGCCGTTGACCTGCGCGGCCTGCTCGGTGCGCTCCAGGCCGCGCAGCTCCTCGCCCAGGCGCCTACGCGCGTGCGGGTCCAGGCGTGACAGGGCACGGCGCAGAGGCGGCAGCACCTCGCTGTAGGCGTCGGGGTCCAGGCCCACGACCCAGGTGTCCAGCAGGGCCAGGGCGGCCGGGTCGTGACGCAGGGTCTGGCCGTCTTCACCGATAAACCCGCCCAGCCACGCGGCCACGTCCAGGGGCGGGGCGCCGGGGGCCAGGGCAACCGCCAGCCGGGCCTGCACCTGGGCGGCGTCCAGCAGGCCACGGTCGCGCAGGCGGTTCACGGCGTCGCCGCGCAGCAGGGGCGCCGTGCCCTGGGCGTCCAGGGCGTGCAGGGCCACGACCCACTGGCCACTGGCCTCGGGGTCGTCCAGCAGGCGCACCGCCGCGTCGGCCCCGGCCAGCTGGCGGTGCAGAGTCTGCGCCGCTTCCTCACCCAGACCGTGCGCCGCGTTGGGCAGCCCGGCGGCGGCGCGGGCCACCAGCGTGCGGAAGACGGGCCGCAGGTCGTCGCCCCCCCGCGCCCTCACGTCGCCGTAACGGGCCAGGCGGGCCAGTGGCGGCAGCGCCAGCAGCAGCGCGGCGGTGTCGGCGTCGGCGGCGCGTTCGTCCAGACGGGCCAGGGTAAAGGCGGCGGCCCCAGGGAGTCCACTCAGGCGCGTGACTTCCAGCAGGTCTGACAGCGCGCCCAGGTCAGCGGCCCGCCGCGCCGCCGAGACTGCCGCCGCATTCGCCGCGCGCACCAGCGTGTTGCCGTGCCGGCTCGCCTCCACCACGCGCACACTGAATTCAGGTTCCCAGCGCAGCGTCCAGGCTTCCTTAAAGGTGCCGGTGCCCCGGCTGGCGGCCTCCTTGGCCCAGGGCACGCCCAGCAGGGTCAGCCGGTGAAAGAGCTGAGAGCGGCTCAGGCCCGCGTCTTCACGCAGGTCGAGGGTCAGGTCGCGGGTAACCGCCTCGCGCTTCAGCCGCAACCGGGCCAGTGTGGCCGCCAGGTCCTGTTCCAGCGGCACGGCGGGCACACCGGCAGGCACGCTGCCCAGCGCCTCGCCTACGAACAGTTCCTCTGAGAGCAGGCGCAGCGGCGTGTCCGAATCCCAGGCAAAGACCGCCCGCGTGGCGTCGGTCAGTTCGTCCAGCCCGGCCAGGTGGCGCCCGCGCAGGGTCGCCAGGGCGTCCGCGAGCCGCACCGCGTCAATCACCTGCGCGCTGGAGGCGTCCAGGCCGCGCGCCCGCAGCAGCCGCGCCGAGCGGGTCAGCCAGCGCTCGGACACCTGCGACGGCGTGGCGTACAGGTGGGCGTACCAACCCGGCGACGCGACCCCCGCGCCGTAGCCACTGGCCTGGGTCAATCGGCCGTGGGTCCAGGGCGTGATGGTCAGGGCGACTTTGGTCTTGGGTAGGCCCTTGACGCGCGCCGGGTCGGCTTTGGCCTCGCGCGCCAGGACCTCGGGGGTCAGCGCTGGGGCGTGCCACGCGCCGCACACCACGGCGACGCTGCCCCCCTTTAGCGCCGCGCGGATGGTCTGGCGCATCTGCGCCTCGCGGATCAGGTCACGGGCAGAGGTGTGCCCGTCCTCGGCCTCACGCACGGCGGCCATCACTTCGGCAATGGCGGCGAACACGGCTTCCCCGTCGCCGCGCGACTCGACCAGGGCGTCCCACCAGCGCTCAAAGTCGCTGTAGCCAGCCGCCTGGGCCAGCAGCGCGAGGGGATCGGCGCGCACGGCGTCCTCTGGAGGAGTGGGGGTGGCGTCAGTGGTGTCTGGTTCAGCCTCCGGCTCAGCTTCAGCGGCCTCTGCGGCCTCCTCCTTGTGGGCCAGGGTCACGCTGGCAGGCAGGTCCATGAAGGCCACCGGGACACCGCGAGAAAGCGCCCAGCGAATCGCCACGTATTCCGGGCTGAACTCGGCCAGCGGGTAGAACACCGAACGCTCGGGGTGACCCTGCACATGCGCCATGACGGCCACGGGAGGCGTCATCGCCGGGTCATTCAGGAAGGGCAGCAGGGCGTCAGCGTCCACCGGGCCTTCGATCAGCAGGGTGGCGGGTGGGTGGGCCTCCAGCGCCCGCGCCACGCTGCGCGCCGAGCCGGGGCCGTGGTGGCGGATGGGGAGGATGGTGAGGGTCATGGTGTGGTGGGCACCGCTGCCAGCGCAGTCAGCACGGCCTGCGTCGCCTCTGGGGTGAACTGCAGGCCTTGGGCGGTGGTCACGACGCGGCCCTGCGCCTTCGCTTCCCGCAGCCAGTCCTCCAAGAAACCTGGCGCGTAGCCCCCGGTGGCGACCCCCCGGCTGTCGGCCAGGGCGATCAGCGGCGGATAGGCTTCTTCCAGGTACCTCTGTTCGTCCCGGACCACGTGGCTGTGGCTATAGAGCAGGAACAGCAGGTCATACATCAGCTGCGAGTGCGGGTCGGCGTGCAGTGCGAAAAACCCCTTGTCCTGCACGATGACCGCGGCCAGCGCCCTCAGGCGTTCCGGCAGGGCCGGGTCGGGAAATGCTGCGAGCAGGGCCTGCAATTCCGGGCTAAAGGCTCCGGTCCGCACGCGCGTCAGGTCTTCGGCCTCGCTGTCCTCCGGGTCGTCTTCAAAGCGCGCCTCATCCTGCAGACCGGCGATAAAGGTGGCGAAGTCCGGGGCCAGCGGGGTGATGTGGTAGGCCGCTTCCTGATCCACGTGCACCACGGCCGGCTCGCCCTGTGGACCGCAGGCGCGGTAATCCAGCGCCACCATGTCATGCCCCGCCGAAGGGCAGTCCGCGATATAGACCCCAATGGCCGGATAGTCCCACTCTTCCATCATGAACAGGCTGCCCAGCGGCCCGCACAGGCTGTAGGGCTTGTCCCGACCGATGCCGAACAGGCCACTGATGGCGATATGATCCTCGGCCCGGGACGTGGCCTGCCCAGTCGGAAACGCCGTGCGCTCCGGAATGCCGCCGTTCTGAGACCGCATCAGGGTCACGAAACTGGCGGGCAGGCGGTGGCCCAGTTCTGCTTCGATGGACGCCAGCAGGTCCGGCGTAAAAGGAGGACTGATGTAGTTCTTCTGCTGGTAGTCCAGGCTGTCTTTAGACCAGAAGTCGGCCGCCCCCACTCAGCTCACTTCCCGGCAGGCGTTGTAAAACTCTTTCCAGCCGGCCCGCTTTTTAATCGCCGTTTCCAGGTATTCGTTCCACACCGCCTGGTCCTGCACCGGGTCTTTGACGACCGCCCCGATGACGCTGGCGGCCACGTCGCGGCTGCTCAGTTCGCCGTCGCCAAAGTGGGCGGCCAGGGTCAGGCCGTTGGTGACCACGCTGATCGCCTCGGCCACGCTGAGGCTGCCGCTGGGCGACTTGAGGCGGGTCTTGCCGTCCTCAGTCACGCCTGCGCGCAACTCGCGGAACACCGTGACCACACGGCGAATTTCGTCCAGGGCTGGGGGCGCGGCGCCCATCAGGTCCGTGGGCAGGCCCAGGCTGCGGCCCAGCGACTCCACGCGCTGGGTCACGATGCTCAGCTCATCTTCCAGGCTGTCGGGCACCGGCAGAATGACGGTGTTAAAGCGGCGCTTCAGGGCGCTGGACAGGTCATTTACGCCCTTGTCGCGGTTGTTGGCGGTGGCAATCAGGTTAAAGCCGCGCACCGCCTGAACCTCGGTGTTCAGTTCGGGCACTGGCAGCGTCTTCTCGGACAGCACCGTTATTAAGGTGTCCTGCACGTCACTTTGCACGCGGGTCAGCTCTTCTAAGCGGGCAATCTTGCCCTGGCGCATGGCGTGCATCACAGGGCTTTCCACCAGAGCGGCCTCGCTGGGACCCTCGGCCAGCAGGCGGGCGTAGTTCCAGCCGTAGCGGATGGCGTTCTCGTCGGTGCCCGCCGTGCCCTGCACGAGCAGGGTGCTGTCCCCTGAGATGGCGGCGGCCAGGTGTTCACTGACCCAGCTTTTGGCGGTGCCCGGCACCCCGATAAGCAGCAGGGCGCGGTCGGTGGCCAGGGTTGCCACGGCGATTTCCATCAGCCGCGCCTCGCCCACATACTTCGGCGTGATCTCGGTGTCGCCGGCCCGGCCGCCCATCAGGTAGGTCAGCACGGCGCGCGGGCTGAGGTTCCATTTCGGAGGGCGCGGAAAGCGGTCGTGCTGCGCCAGGGCGGCGAGTTCATGGGCGTAGGCGTGTTCGGCGTGCTGGCGCAGGACTTCGGGGGTGCTGGTCATAGAAACTCCTTGGGGGCTCAGAGGGTGGGGGAGAGGGCCAGGGCGCCCTGCCACTCGCGGCGCAGGCGCAGGGCGCCCATCAATTCACGCCAGGTCTGCAGGGCGCCCTGCTGCTGGTGGGCGTGGGTCTGGCGCTGGCTGTCTTCCCAGTCGGCGGGGGTCTGCCAGCTGGGGAGCTTCTTGGGCATGGGCGGCAACTGAAAGGGCAGCGGCTCAGGCGGGGGCACCGTCAGGTCGGGTGAGAGGGTGCGGCGCAGGCGGGTGGCCAGGTCCCGCGCCTGCCAGGTCACGCCCTCCCGGCCCAGCAGGTCCAGCGTGCGGCTGGCCAGGGCGGTTTGCAGGGCGGGGGCTTCGGTCTCCAGGCTGGTGCCCAGCGCCTGCACGGCTTCCAACAGCTTGTCCGCCGACACTTTTGGCTGTCCGGCCAGGTCCCGCAGCCGGGCGCGGGCCACGTCGGGGTTGGGGAGCGTAGGGATGGGCTGGGGCGGTTCCTCCAGTTCCTGAAGCAGCGACCAGTGGGCGGCTTTCACAGCCTTTTGCAGCTCTTCCCAGCTCACCCGCAGCGTCTTCAGGATCAGGGGTGTGGGCAGCGCGCCCAGCAAGCGGTGCAGGTCGCTGTCGTCGTACTGGCCGGCGCGCGGTTTTCCCAGCGCGGCCGGAAGGTCAAAGGCCGCGAAGGTGATCTTCTTTTTCAGCAGGCCGCTCACCTTGACCGCCTGCGGCAGCAGGGCCAGCACCTCGTCCTGAAGTGGCCCCGGCAGGTGGCCCAGCAGTTGCCGCGCCCCTTTCTGAATCTCCGGCGAGCGGTCACGCGCCGCCGTGTCGAGCAGCAGGCGGTCCTCGGGGCGCAGGTCGCGGCGAACCAGCGCCAGCAGCTCCTTGCGGCGGTCAGCGGCTTGCTCGGCCCAGAGGGTCTGCAGGGAGGCCGCCGCCTGCACGGAGTCGCGCTGACGTTCCCCGGTCAGGGCGTCCAGCTGCGCGGTCCAGGCGGCGGCCTCCTCGGCCTTTTGCGCCGCTCTGTGCAGGGGGTGGGCGTCCAGGGTGGCCTGCGCCCGCGCGTCGGCCAGTCGCCACAGGGCGGGGGTCAGGTCGGCCTCCTGGCGGTGCAGGGTCAGCACCTGCACGGCATTCAGGGTCCAGCCGCGCGCCGCCACGTCTCCCAGCGCTTGCACCGCCAGCGCCGTGTCGGCGCTCACCAGCCCCGGCAGCAGGGCCGCCAGGGCGGGGGTCAGTGGCCGCGCTGGGGCCGGCAGGGCGGTGGGCGGCGGCGCGGCGGCCGCCAGCAGGGGCGCCCCGGCGCGGGCATGCAGGCCCAGCAGGGCCGCGCGCCCCAGCAGCTGGGCTTCGGGGGTGTCACCGGGCACGCGGCTCAGGGCAGGGGCCAGCGCGCCGGTGGGGGCCGGCAGTTCGGCCCGGCTGGTGCCGCGTGCGGCGACGGCGGCCAGGTCAGGCAGGGTCATGCGGTCACCCCGCTTGCGGGCGCGGCGCGGCCCACCGGCAGGAAGGTCTGCCCGTCCCACTCGCCAAAATACGTCTGGAGCTGCGTCTCGGCCTGGGCCAGCAGGGTCCAGAGGTCGTCTGTGTCCAGCCGCGCACTCAGGGGCACCGCGTGGCCCGCCGCGTCACACAGCTGCGGCGGATCAAGGGTGAGGTACGCCGGCCCGACCACCGCGCCGGTGCGCTCCAGCCACGGGTTCAGGGCCAGGGCCGCCGCGTAGTCGGCCTGCATGTCGGCCAGCGAGCGGCCTGGCAGGGGCAGCGGCGCGCTGCCTGGCTCTGCAGCACCCTGAATCACCGTGTCGCCCTGAAGCACCGCGCGCTGGGCGTGGGCCGAGGGTGCGTAGGCCACCGCCGCCGTAAAGGCCTGCCCCGGCAGCAGCGGTGCGGGCAGCGCCTGTCCTGTGGGGGCAAAATCCAGCAGCAGGGCCAGTTCCCGCCCTGCGCCCAGCAGCCAGGTGCGGCGCACCGTCAGTTTGCCTTCTTCCTCCTGCACGGCCCCCAGCGCCTGCCAGCGCTGCGGCGCGGCCGGCGGCAGGCCGGCGCGGTCCAGCGGCGTGCCCAGCGCCGTCAGCAGGTCGGCGCATTCCGTGGGCGGCAGGGTGTCGCGCACGCGCCAGCCCTGCGTGAGCAGCCACACTTTGCCCAGTTGGGCGGTCAGGGCGGCGGCGGTCTCGTCGTGCAGCAGGTCAGGGATCTGCCGGATCAGCCGGGCGGCGCCGGCCAGCTGGGCGTCCACCAGCCGCGCCGCCTGGCGGTCCCAGTCGCTGTAAGGCCGGGCGCGGGCGGCCTGAAGGCCCTCGCGCACCAGGTCACCCAGCCACAGTTCCAGGTCTTCCAGGCCAGCCGAGCGTTTGCGGTCCCGGGCCGCCTGAGCTTTGGCGCGGGCCTTGGCCTGCGCGGCCGGGTCGGCGGGCGCCTCATCAGGGGCCGCCTCTGCCTTCTCGGCGCGCGCCACGCGGCCTTCCAGCCACCGGGCCAGGTCAGCCGGCGCCGGGGCACTGGTCCAGGTGCCGGTGCCGGCCGCGTGCAGCAGCAGCAGCCCCAGGGCGTGCTTGCAGGGAAACTTGCGGCTGGGGCAGCTGCATTTGCTCACGATGTCGGCGCTGCGGGCGTCCACGCCTACGCGGTAGGGGTGAGCGCCGCTGCCCTGGCATTCGCCCCACAGCACGCCCCCGTCGCGGGCCAGCGTGGGCCACCCGGCGGGTCGGGCGAGCTTCTGGGCCGCGCTGGCGCTGCTGCTGTCGGGGGCCAGCGCCAGTACGTCCGGGGTCGTCAGGTGTTCAAGGGGGGAAGACATGCGTAAACTCCTTATCAATTACGTTTAGAGCGTAAATGTAGCAGATGAACGCTTGGGGTGCAAGGGCGGCGTACGCTGGCCGGGCCCCGTCCTCACGCATAGCACACTGAGCAAGCGTCAGGGGGTGGGCAGGCCGCCGCATCTGGTCACAGGCCGCCTGGGGCGCGCATCATCAGGGGCATGTGTGCCGCCCCCGCCGCTGACCCCCTGGTGTTTGGCACTGACCCGACGCCAGGCATCGTGTCGGTTCACGCCGACCTGTCCGGGCGGGCGCTGGTCTGGCGCCGTGAAGGTGGCCAGCAGGGGCAGGTCACGCTGGAACGCGCCCGCTTTCGCCCGTGGCTGTACGCGCGGGACCTTGAGGATGTGGCCCATCTCGGGGCCCGGCTGGTGGAGGGGGACGAGGCGGCGCCCTTCAGCGTGCGGCCACTGCCGGGGCCAGCCGGCAGCCTGCGGTATCTGCTGACCGCCACCGACGGACGGGCGCTGCGCCAGGCGGTGCTGGCCGGGGCCGGGCGCCGGCTGGGACGGCGGGTCACCAGCCTGCACGACCTCTCTGGCTATGTCAGCGCCCAGCCGGCCGAGCAGTACCTGATGGCCTCCGGGCGCACCTTTTTCAAGGGGCTGGTCTTTGACGACCTGCACCGCCTGCAACTGGACCTGGAAACCACCAGCCTGCGCCCCGAGACGGGCCGAATCTTCATGGTGGCGGTGCGGGACAACCGGGGCTTTCAGCAGGTGCTTGAAGCGCCCCGGCCCGACGACGAGGCCGCTCTGATTCAGGCTCTCGTGGCGACCATTCAGACCCGTGACCCGGATGTGATCGAGAACCACAACCTCATGCGCTTTGACCTGCCCTACCTGCTGGGGCGCGCCGAGGTTCATGGCCTGCGCGTCAACTTCAGCCGGGCGGGCGGCCCTGCTGGCCTGTGGCGGGTGGCGGACGGCCGCACCTCGCCCCACTGGGCCTGCGCGGGCCGGGAACTCGTGGATACCCTAGACGCCGTTCGCCGCCTGGACCTGCCCAGCATGGGCCTCAAGGCGGTGGCGCAGCACCTGGGCATTGCCCCGCCTGACCGGGTGTATCTGGAGGGCGCCCAGATTGCCCAGACGTACCAGACCGACCCCGAGCGGGTGCGCCGCTACGCCCTGCAAGACGTTGAGGAGGTCGCCGCCCTGGCCCGCCGGGTGCTGGCCCCCTCCTTTGCCCTGGCCCAGATGGCGCCCCGGCCCTACCACCGCCTGCCGTATGCGGGCACCGCCACCGGGATGCTGGAACCTATGCTGATTCGCGCCTACCTTCAGGCGGGCCGCGCCCTGCCCGCCGAACCCATGCGGGCCGCCTCGCCGCACCAGGGCGGCACCGTCCGGCTGTATGCCGAGGGGGTCCTGAGGCACGTGGTCAAGGCCGACGTGGCGAGCATGTACCCCAGCATCATCCGCCATGACCGCATTGGCCCGGCGTGTGACCCGCTGGGCGCTTTCCTGCACCTCATGGACCACCTGACCGACCGGCGGCTGCACCACAAGGCGGCGGCGCAGCGCGGCGAAACCGGCGAACACGAGGCCATTCAGACCGCCATGAAACTGGTCGTCAATTCCGGCTACGGCTATCTGGGGGCCGGGCGCCTGGCCCTGTTTGGCGACCAGGCAGCCGCCGACCGCATTACGGCCAGAGGGCGCGCTTTGCTCGAAGGGGTGGTGCAGGCCCTGGAGGCCCGGGGCGTCACCCTGATCGAGGCCGATACAGACGGCGTCTTTTTCGCTGCCCCCGCGGCCTGGACCGAGGCCCAGGAACGCCGCCTGATTGCCGAGGTGGACGCCCTGCTGCCCGGCGGCATCTCGCTGGAATTTGACGGCCGGTCGCAGGCCATGCTCAGCCACGAAATCAAGAATTACGCCCTGCTGCGCTATGACGGCACCCTCACCCTCTGCGGCGCCGCCTTCGAGTCCAGCCGCACGGAGGGGTACGGCCGGGCCTTTTTGCGTCAGGCGCTGCGCTGCCTGCTCTCTGGCGACGTGCCAGGGGTTCGGGCTGCGTATCTCCAGGCCATTCACGCCCTGGACACCCGGCAGTGGACCAACGCCGATGTGGCCAGCCGGGTGCGCCTGACCAAGGCGCCGCACGACTATGCGGCCACCCGCGCGGCGCGCAAGGAAGCCGCCTACGAGGCGCTGCACGCCCTGGGCCGCACCTGGCAACCGGGCGAACGCACGGCCCTCTATTACCGCGCGGGGGGTGGCCTGACGCCTCTGGATGTCAACCCAGACGGCCAGGACTACGACGCGAAGCACTACGCGGCGGCGCTGGTCACTGGCTATGCCTCGCGCCTGCGCAAGGGCCTGCGGCCCGAGGATTTCCGGCAGGTCTTTGGCCCCGCCGCGCAGCCTGGGCTGTTTGACCGTCCCCTGGAAACCATGCAGCCCGTCTGGCGCGTGACTTGAGCAGGAGCTTCGGCGCCGCGCCAGGGGACTTCTCTGAAAGGTGGCGCAGCATGACCGTTAGGGCCAACCTTCTGAAACTCACTGTTCATACCACCGGCCTGTCGCAAAGCCCCGCGTCCTTCGCCTGGGAGTTTTGACGGGGTCCAGTCTCACGAGTGCTCGGGGTTGCCCTGAGACTCGCTGCGGGCCTGTTCCTGAGTGGTTCGGCCTTGGTGTTCAGGGGCAGGTCTGTAAGGGCAGCTTGGCGCTGGTAATGCCGCTGAAGGGCTGTTAAGAGACTCCCTGGTAGCAGGGCAGACCAGTGTTCTTCTCCGGCCGCCCTTGGGGCTGTCCGCTCGGCTTTGCCGCTCTACAAGGTCTTTCAGAGCCTGTGGCCGTCTGCCGCTGGAGCATGGCCATTCCGTAGGCAGGTCGTCCAGCGCACAGCCCTCAGGGCCAGAGGCCACCCGCTCTGGCTGATGCTGTCTTCTCCTTCCGGCGTCCAAGCCCTTTGGACGCCCTGACCCGCCGCGCGGCCCCGCTTCGTAGTCTGAATCCACAGTCCTTTCAGCCCATCCAGCACGCCACTTCTGCGTGTCACGCCTTGCCCTGTTTCAAGGAGTCTTATGTCTGCTCGCCGCACCCTGTTGCCCCTGACCCTGATCCTGCTGCTGGCCGCTTGCCAGCCGACCCCTGTGACCCCACCCGAGCCGGTGCCCACGCCGCCCCCGGTGCCTTCTAATCCCCCAGTGCCTTCCGGCCCCAGCGTGCGGACCTCTGACCTGCGCATCAGCGAACTCAGCACCAGTTGGTTCAGCGATTCGGCCGCCTGGGTCGAGGTTTACAACGGCACGGCGCAGCCGATTAGCCTCAAGGACTACGCCCTGCGGGCCTACAGCAGTCAGCGCGTGGCCCCCTACAACGACGAATTCACGCCCCGCAGTTACCCGCTGCCAGACGTCACAGTGGCGCCCGGCGAGTACCTGATGATTGGTGGTCAGGGCCTGCCCTCGTTTCAGAACAACATCCGGCCAGAGGCCAAGCAGATTTATGTTCACGACGGCGACTGGATTCCTAACTGGTACCAGAGCGGTTTTGCTGAACTGACCCGTGCAGGCGCCACCGTGGATTTCATCCGCTTTGGAGAGGCGGACGCTGAGCCTCTGACTGCGGCGGCCTGGACCGGCCCCAATGCCGAGGCCATGCCTGCGGGCGAGGAGCGCCACGGGCGCGCCCTGAGCCGCAACCTGACCCTGGCCGACACCAACTCGGCCGCCGACTGGACCCCTAACCTGTGGCTGACGCCTTTTGGCCCAAACAATGTGCCTCAGTACGCCGCCGACCTGGACCTGGACGGTCTTCCTGACACCGCCGAGGCCGACGGCGCCCGCTACGGCGCCCTGGACGTGTACGCCCTGGGGGCGCGGGCCGGTGTGCGCGACCTGTTTATCGAACTGGACCACATGCCCTCCCAGGACGCGGCCACCACGCCCCGGCAGGAAGCGCTGGACAAGGTGGTGGCGGCTTTCGCGGCGCGCGGCATCGCGGTGCATTTCGATACGGGGTCGCTGTTCGGGGCCAAGTACAACCTGGGCGGCGGCAACGCGGTGCCGTTCAAGGCCTGCGTGGACCTGTTTCCCAGCGAGGCCCAGGTGGCGGGCGGGTGCGCCGACCTCTACACACTCAAGGCCACGGCCCAGAGTCCGCTGCGCCGCAACGTCTTTCATTACCTGCTGTTTGCCAGCAGCCGTCAGGCCGATGGGCTGGCCGGCAGCAGCGGCGTGGCCGAAATCAGTGGCAACGACCTGGTGGTCAGCCTGGGCGGCTGGGGTCTGGACGACCTGACCAGCAACCGCCGCAACGCCCTGGTCAACATTCAGGCCAGCACCCTGATGCACGAACTGGGCCATAACCTGGGCCTGCGCCACGGCGGCTTTGAAGACGGCCCCAACTTCAAGCCCAATTACCTCAGCATCATGAATTACGCCTACCAGTTAAACGGCCTGCCGCTGAATCCTGCCGCGCAGGGCGCCGAGCAGCACTGGCAATACAACCTCAGCCGCGACGCCCGCCAGCGGTTCGGGCTGTTTGGCCGCTGCGATATTGACAATGGACCCTGCTCGTCGGCCTTCCGCTTGGACTACTCGGACGGGTCGGGGGCTGTGTTCAACGAAAACGCCCTGAACGAGCGGGCCGGTCTGGGCCGGGGCAACTTCAATATCGATTGGAACCTGAACGGCGTGATTGACGACGCGCCCGTGAAAGCCGATGTGACCTTCGACACCGACAATGCGGGCCGCCCGGCCCCCGCCTACACCACCTACCTGCGCGACCACGACGACTGGGGCAACCTGAACCTGAGCTTCACCCGCTACTGGGGCGGCAACAACCCCGGCGTGACCCGCCTGAATGCGCCCAGCCAGGAAGAACACGCCCACGACGACCATGACGACGCCGTGCCGCTGTTCGACGCCTTCCAGAGCGACCGTCAGCAGGCGTCGGTGGAGCCCCGCCCCACCCCCGAACTGCTGGCTGACCTGCGCGACCTGCGCTGAAGCCCGGCGTAGCGGCGGCTCTGGCCTGGGCGCCGGGGCCGCCGCTGTCAGCTGCCGTTCAGGCAAAGGAGGAATGCTATGTCCATGACCACCGCGCACCGCCTGCTGCTCACGTTGCCACTTGTGCTGGGGCTGGTGCAGGCCCAGGGAGGCGGGCCGGCCCGCGTGCCTCCAGCCGTGTCTGCGCCGGTCACCGCCGCGCCCAGCCCAGCGGTCCTGAATCCCATCGTCGCTGGCACGGTGGCCCGGCGGGTGGTCCGCGTGACGCGCCAGGCCGAGGAAACTCGGTTTGTGCTGGCCGGGCTGGGGGTGCCCCTGCGGGTGCAGCACTGGCCGGCCCACCTGTCGGCGGCGGCCCTGCAAGGCCTGCTGGTGGAGGTGAAGATGGAACCGCGTCCAGACAGCGTGCTGACCCAGCTGACTTTTCGCCGGTCTGGAGCGGCCTCTCCAGTCCTGACCCTACTCACTGGCGTGGCGGCGCTTGACGACCTGCCTGGCACGCCGCTGGTCCTGAGAAGTGTTGAGGCCCAAGTGGTAACGGTGGCGTCCGCTCAGGGAGGAGCCTCAGGGCAGGCGGTTCGCCCCCTGCGTCCTGGGCAGCGGGCCGTCTGGCAGACCACTTCTGGTCCAGTGTGCATCACCCTAGAAGCGACCGTACCGGTCCGGGCCGATTACACTGAGGCGGGCCGACCACCGGCCATCACCGGCTACCGCGCAGCTCTGACCCTTGACTGGTCAAAGGGCACTGCCTGTTCTTGACCGGGCAGTTGGGCCTCTTGGAAGGGCAGGCAGGAGCTAAGGGAGACCACAGACAGGCAAAGTGAGACAGAGAACATACGGGCCGGTGGCATTACCCCGCCCTCTGACGTAGATGACGAGCAGCAGAATCTATCTGTTGCCTCCACAATTCAGGCAAGAAACGGCAAGTCCAAGTTACATCCAGACCTCTCCCTGCTCCTGCACGAATCTATCCCTTGCTGTCCAAGCCCTCTTGGAATAAACCGTTTTTGCCCACTGTGAGCTTGGAGTCCGTGTCAGCAGCGTTGCTGGAGCTGTGCGGCTAAAGCGCCTTCTCCGCCTACTGTCTAAGAATTATCTACAGGGAAGCTGATCCAAACGACTACGGCTGTGATCTCTCGCTGGATGAGTCAAGCTATGCACTTGTAGGGCAGAGGCCTCACCGCTCTGCACCGTTCTTCTGCTGATTAATCTGCTCGAGGCTGTTTATGGCTCCCCACGGGGCTTGCTCACCTGGTTGAGGAGCTCAGACCATACGCGCAACTTTGTCCTGCGTTGGTATACGCTGCTCACCCCCCTGGCATAGATCAAGGGCCTGTGCACGGCACAGGCCCCCTGTGGAACGTTAGCGTGTTTAGCTGCGCACTTCAGGCTCACGGCCCGTGACCAGTGTGCCGCCCTTGGGCACATCCGAGCCCATGCCGCCGCCCAGCGTGGCGAAGCCCAGAATCACGCCCAGAGCCAGCAGGAAGCCCCAGGCCGCCGTGTTGGCCGTCTTGCGGGCAATGCGCTCGGTCGCCGCAGCAGTTTGCTCTGCTTGCTGGCGCACTTCGGTCGCGCGCTTACTGATCGCGGTTGCGGTCGCCTGGGCCTCAGGTTGGCTCAGGCCCTGACGCTGCAGGCGGTTCACGAAGTCCTGGCCCTGCAGCGCGCTGCTGATGTTGTCCAGACGGTTCTTGACGAAATCACCTAGATTGCTGATGTCGTTCAGATTGGTACCCAGGTCCCGGCTGGCGCGCTGCACGATGCCGCTGACCACGCGCGTGGCGGCCGTAGCCTGCTCCTGACTCAGTTCGGGCGCACTGTCGCCAATGATCTGGCCAATTTCCTGCTCGTCCAGTCCATTCAGGACACTCTGCACTTGGTCGGTTTGGCCCAGATTGTTGTTGGCGGCCGCACTGCCCGCATTCCCCACAGCAGTCGCCGCACTGCCCACGATGTTACTGGCTGCCCGGAAGCCCGCTGTCAGCGCATTACTCAGGAACAACGTTGTCAAGATGGCCAGCAGCGCACCCGTAATCAAGCCGTTAAAACGCCCCTGGGCTGGGGTGAGATACCCGGCCGCCCGCGCAGCGGTCAGCCCCGCCAGCCAAGATGAGATGACCAGTGAAATCGCCATCCAGATGATGGTCCCCATGGCCAAGTTGCCTGCCGAGTTCGCATACGCCGCTCCAAAAGCCACACCCAGCGCACTGAGTGACAGCTGGGTGACGACGCCGACCGCCAGACCGGCAATGACGCCCGTCCAGTTGATGCGGGTCAGGATGGTGCCGTGATCCACCAGGGTCATACGTCGCTCCTTTTAATGTTCCGCAGGACGTCGTCTTTCAGGTCATCGGCTGGGTTGCGGCGGGCCTCAGCGGACTTCTCGCCCGCCCGGTGCAGTTCCCCGCCGGCCTGATGCAGGGCGTCACTGGGATTACGGCCTTGAGTCACGTCATGAACGGCGTCTTTGGCGGCGTCGCCCGCCCGGTGGAGGTTGCTTTCGGCGCCAGGGTCCAGTCGGCCCAGCAGGCTCTTCACCTGGTCCTGTACGGCGGGGCTCAAACGGTACGCTGCATACGCGCCGCCTGCCAGGAGGACCAGACCCCAGGGGAAGCCGCCGCCCCGGTGACGGGCGTGCTGCACATCTTGACGGAGCGCGGAAATCTCCTGGCTCTGTTTATGCAGCAGCACACCCAGGGCGGCTTGCTCTTTGACCAAGGTCTTGAGGGCCTTGTGACTCAGTCCACCGGTCTGGGATTCGGTGCGGTGCAGGACTTTGCCCGCTTCCTCAGCGAGGTTCTGTAGGTTCATGATGACCCTCCTATGGGGTGAAGTGGACCTTCTGTGATGACCAGCTCCTCCACTCCGTTCTGCTGGTCTACGACCAGCTCTTCGTAAGCGAGGTCGACTTGCGCGGTAAAGGGGACAGTGCGGGTCAGTTTGGAGACCTGCACGTTCTGAACGGCGTAGACCTGCTTGACCACTTCAGCCCGTTCTTGGTACAGCAGCACTTCCTGCACCGTACCGGGGTCCAGCAACAGACCGTTGACCTGCACTTGAGGGCCACCAGCAGTGGTCTCAATGACCAGCACCTCTTCGGTCAACTCCACTTCCACTGTTTCTGTGCGGGTGCGGCGTTCCCGGCGCACTTCGACTCGGCCGGCTTGCACGCGCTGTGTGGTGATCAGGGCGCGCTCTTCACGGAGTTCAAGGGTGCCCACGGGCACCCTGGTCAGCAGCGGTTCGTTGTCCATAGCAGGAAAGGGGAGGTTTCTGGCCTCTCCCGGCAGCTCAGCGGCGGTCGATCTTGCCATCGAGGGGGTCGGCGGCATCTTTCACGGCATCGACGGCGCGTTCAGCCACGTTGCGGTTATCCCGGCCAACGACCTGGCCAGTTGCAGTCGCGTCACCCTGCACCGCCACTTGCCCGGTCTGGTTGACGTCCAGCACTTCGCGGCCCACCGTTTCGGTCATGGTCTGCTGCTCAGTCACGGTCCGCTTGCCGATCTCCACTTCCTCGGTGACATAGGCCTGCTTGCTCACGTCGGCGCGCTCGGCTTCGAGGTCCACCCGGATGGTCTCGGTGCCAGCGCCCAGGGTCACATTGCCGTCGACAGGACGGGGGTCCGTCACAGCGTGGCGCTCGATGACAATCTCCTCGCGCTCCAGGCCCACGGTGACATTTTCGGTGCGCGTTTCGACGCGCTTGCCAACTTGCACCTGTCCAGCGACGTAGCGGTCCTTGTTGACCTGGAGGCGCTCTTCCAGGAGTTGAAGGCGCTGCGGCGCGGTGTAGGCAGTGTCTTCATCGCGGTAGATGAACTCGCCAGCTTTGGTCTGGTGCTGGCTCTGGTCTACGCCACGCAGAATGCGCTCATCGGCCACCTGGGCGTCGTAGGTGTACTCCTGTCCAGCGCTATAAGCGGACATACCTTTGACCTGGTCTTTGGTGAGCTGGTCGAAGTAGACACCGTCGTCCTCGATGCGGGCGGAGCCAACCGGGACCAGCACATCTTTCATGGAGAACCAGCCGCCTGCGTCAATGACGAGGTAGCGGATGCGGCCACCATCATCGGTGAGGGCTTCCTTGACGGTGCCGACCTTGTCGCCGTTCATGGCGTAGGCAGGGCGACCGACAATGTTGTAGGTATCACCGAGGTCAATGTTGTGGTCGCGCACCAGCTCTGAAATGGGAATCAATCTCGCCATCTGAAATCTCCTTTATAAGATGGGGGGTTGAGCCACCCAAACAGAGGCAAGTGTGCGCCACATCTAGACTTGTTCCCTGCCAGTCTTATGAAGGAAAATGCCAAATACCTCACAGATGAAGCACTGACCAGGAATGAAGCAAGCTTTGGTGAGGTCGGCTGGCACTCAGGACGCCACCAGCGTCTTCCCCTGGGAGGCTGACATCCTAGGGTGTTTTCCAACTTTCAGGGCTGTTTTGAGACTCGCCGCCGTGTGTAACAGCCCCTAACCTGTAGTGGGTTGCTACAGGTATGGAAGCCCGCTGTGCTGTGGAGACAACCAAAAGCAGTCCTCGCCTGTGCTGGTCCGGGCGCGGCGCTATGCTGCCCTTATGTCGTACCAGGCGGTTATTGGCCTTGAGGTTCACCTGCAACTGAAGACACGCAGCAAGATCTTCAGTGCCTGCCCACAGGACTATCACGGCGCAGAGCCGAACACCCTGACAGACCCCTTTACACTGGGGCTCCCTGGCACCCTGCCGACCCTGAACCGTGAAGCCGTAGAACTGGCCATGATGTTTGGCCTGGGCCTGAACTGCGACGTGTCTGGGCCCACCCAGTTTCACCGCAAGAACTATTTTTACCCGGACGCTCCAAAGAATTTTCAGCTGTCGCAGTACGACCGCCCCGTTGCGCGTGACGGCCACCTGGACGTGACGCTGGAGGGCGGCGAGGTCAGCCGCATCCGCATCAAGCGCGCCCACCTGGAAGACGACGCGGGCAAACTGACCCACCCCACCTACGCGCCGTACTCGCTGCTAGACCTCAACCGCGCGGGGTCCTCGCTGCTCGAAATGGTCACCGAGGCCGACATCACGGGCGCCGAGCAGGCCCGCGCCTTTCTGGAAGCGGTGCAGGCCATCGCGCAGGCCCTGGGCGTCAGCGACGCCGCCCCTGAAGAAGGCAAGATGCGCTGTGACGTGAACCTCAGTCTGCACCGGCCCGGCGAGCCCTGGGGCACGAAGGTGGAGGTCAAGAACCTTAACTCGTTCCGCTCGGTGGCCCGCGCCATCGAGTACGAGACCGCCCGGCAGACGCGGGTGCTGTCAGCCGGCGGGCGTATCACCCAGGACACGCTGGGCTGGGATGAGGGCGGCCAGAAAACCTTTGTCATGCGGACCAAGGAGGGCGAGGCCGACTACCGTTATTTTCCCGAACCCGACCTGCCGCCCCTGGACATCACCCCCGAGTGGAGAGCGCGCGTGCAGGCCCGCATGCCTGAACTGCCCGCCCAGAAGCAGGCGCGCTACCTGGCCGCAGGCGTGCGTCCGGGTGACGCCCATACCCTGAGCCACAGCGTGGACCTGTCGCGCTTTTACGACGCGGCGCTGCCGCTGGGCGCCGACCCGCAGAAACTCGCCAACTGGCTGCTGGGCGACGTGTCGGGGCTGCTGGCCACCCAGGGGCAGCGGCTGGAGGCGTCGGCGCTGCGCCCGGCCCATCTGGCGGCCCTGGTGCGCCTGATTGATGAGGGCGCCATCAGTGGGCGCGTGGCCAAAGACCTGTTGCCCGAGGTGCTGGCCGGCCACGACCCGGCCGAACTGGTGCAGGCGCGTGGGCTGGCCGTGGTGACCGACACCGCCGCCATTGACGCTGCCATTGACGCCGCCATGCAGGCCGACCCCGCCACGGTGGACAAGGTCCGGGCCGGCAACGCCAAGGCCATGAACGCGCTGTTTGGCCCGGTGATGAAGGCGACCGGTGGTCAGGCCCGGCCTGAGGTGGTGCGTGAGCGCCTTCAGGCCAAGCTGGGGCTATGACGTCGCCTGAGGGGCAAGCACCTCTGGGCCGAGGGTGTGGGGCGCCTCTACCCTGGCGCCTCCCGATTGCTGAACGCCCCGTCCAGGCCACACCATGACCGCGACTCGCTGGCGCCAGGCCGCACTCGTGGCCCTCTGGGGGCTGGTCGCGGCCACCTTTGGCCTGTGCGCCTATAGCCTGGCCTCGGGGTGGCCGCCCAACGACCTGGGCGCGCTGGGGACGGCGCGCACGTTTCTGGCGGCGGTGGTGCTGGTGTGGTGGACGCAGGTGTTTGCCCGCTACACCCGGCCTGCCCCCACCCCCGAGGAAGACGGCGTGTGGCGCTCGTTGCGCGCCCTGTTTCCCTGGCTGACTTCGCTGCGGCTGGCCCTGTGGGGCCTGAGTCTCTTCGTGTACCTGGCCGGCTTTCTGCCCGAGGCCAATCCGGTGGCCCTGACCGCGCTGGCCACAGTGGAACTGGGCTTCATTCTGGCCAAAAACGCTGTGTACGGCACGCTGGTGCGCTTTGCAGCGGCCC
Organism: Deinococcus betulae; assembly: GCF_020166395.1. Taxonomy (NCBI): domain Bacteria; kingdom Thermotogati; phylum Deinococcota; class Deinococci; order Deinococcales; family Deinococcaceae; genus Deinococcus; species Deinococcus betulae. The sequence continues at coordinate 46,265 of NZ_JAIQXU010000007.1, forward strand.
CATTGGAGGTGGCGGGCCGCGCTCGCCTGGGGTCGTGGCTGAATGCCGCAGCGGCCCTGAGCCTAGCCATCGGGGTGGTCAACCTGGTGCCGGTGGCGGGCCTGAGTGGAGAGCGTCCGGCGGCTGACCTGTGGGTGTACGGGCTGCACGCGGCGCTGGACGTGGCGGCCTCGCTGCTGGCCCTCCGGGCGGTACAGACGGCGCCAGGGGTGGAGTGAAGCATTCATGGTCCGGGGCAGCTCTCCTGAGCAGGGTGAGGAAAGCCAGCAGGCTATGGGGCTGCTTGACGCGCTGGCCCGCTTTGTCTTGCAGGGGCCTGAGCTGGAACGTTTGCTGCGGCTGGCCCACGCCTCTCAGGTCGCCTCCGTGCATCACCACACCGACTTCCGCCGGTTGGCTGTTCACGAGACTCAAGTGGAGTACTGGGCAAGCTTTGGCCTCGACTTCCGAAATGGTGGGGGCCTGACCTGGAGCCTGGCACTGACCTGGAGCGACTCGTGGTTCATCCATGGCCGGGTGACGATCCGTCTGATGGATGCCCCTTACCAGGTTCTATTGGCGACTCCAGCACAGCAGGTAGCAAGTGACGTTCTGGCCTGTGTGCAGGCTGTTGATGCGGTGGGCGCCGCACTGTGGGCGCACGCAGCCGAGTTTCTGAAAACAGATGATTTCTCAGGCCTATTGACGTGGGCGGCGAGCCAGCCGACCTTCCACAACTTCTAGGCTGTGGCTCACCTGTCCCTGCACCGTCAAATTGTCTTTGTGAATGCAGACGCGGACATCCGGTGTGCTTCCTATTTCGTCCAGCCGTGGTCGTAGCAGTAGGCCCACGTCTCGCCGGGCTCGGCCGAGTGAATCACCGGATGCCCCTGGGCGCGGGCGTGGCGGGTGGCGTGCTTGTTTTTGGACGAGTCGCAGCAGCCCACGTGCCCGCAGGTCATGCACACCCGCAGGTGAACCCAGGTGTCGCCCTGGGCCACACACGCCAGGCACACGTCGGCCTCGGGGGTGGTGGGGCCAGCGTTGGCGGCGGCGTGGTCGCACTGCGCCTGCTGCTCGGGACTCAGGGTGACGGGGGGCCGCTCAGCGAGGTGCTGGGCCAGCTTGGCGCGCGGGACTTCGGGTGGGGTCAGCAGGTCGAGGATGCCGGCGGCCACCTCTCGTTTGGGCAGCAGCACATGCTGCGCGCCCAGCGCCTGAAGACTCTGGTAGCCCTCGGGGGAGGTGGCCTGGGTGATGACCGTCACGTCCGGCGACACGGTGCGCAGCACGCCGATGGCCCGTTCAGTGGTGTCGTGGTCGTCGTCGGCAATCACCACGGCGCGGGCGGCGGCAATGTCGAGTTCACGCAGCAGCCCGGCGCGGGTGTAGTCGGCGATCAGGACACTGGCGCCCCGGCCTTCCAGTTCGCTGGCGCCGTCGGGGCTGCGGGTGACCACGCTGTAAGGCTGCGCGGCGCGGCTCAGGGCGCGGGCAGCCAGGCGGGCGTGGGGGCCATAGCCGAAAAACACCACCCGCCCGGCGATGGGCAGGCCGTGGGGCGCGGCGTCGGGCAGGGGCGCCTCTGCGGCTGGTGTTGTGGCTGCTGGCGCCTGGCGGGCGAGAATCGGTCCGGCCAGCCCAGCCAGTGCCGGGGTCAGGGTCATCAGCAACACCGTGGCGGCGATAAAGACCCCGCCCCCCTGCTCGCCCAGGCCCGCAAAGCTGAGGCCCAGGGCGGTGCCCGTCGCTGCCAGCACAAACGAGAACTCGCCCACCTGGGCGGTCAGCAGCGCCACGGGCAGGGCCACGCGCCCGTCCTCACCCAGGAGGCGTACGCTCAGGCCCGTGACCAGCACCTTCAGCAGGGCGATAGCCGCCGCCGCGCCCAGCACCAGCCCCAGGTTGCCGACCAGAAAGCCTAGGTTCAGCTGCAAGCCCACCGACAGGAAAAACGCCGCGCTGAACAGAATCTGAAGCGGCAGAATCTCGCCCAGCGCCTGTGCGCCGTAGCGGCTCTCGCTCACCAGCAGTCCGGCCAGAAAGGCCCCCAGCGCCAGGCTGACCCCGGCGGCGGCCGTCAGACTGGCGGTGCCAAAGCACAGCGCCACCACCGTCAGCAGAAAGATTTCCGAGGAGCAGGTGCGCGCCACCACCTCCATGACGCGCGGCACCACCCGGCGCGCCGCGACCAGCACCAGCGCGATGATGCCCGCCGCCTTGGCCAGCGCCAGCGCCATACCGCTGATCCCGCCGCCCTGCCCGGCGAGCATGGGCACCAGCAGCACCATCAGTACCACCGCCAGATCCTGAAAAATCAGGATGCCCAGCGTCACCTGCCCGGTGCGGGCGTTCGTCTCGCCGCGCTCGCCCAGCAGTTTCATCACGATGGCGGTGCTGGACAGGGCGATCAGGCAGCCGGTAAAGACGGCGTCCGGGGCCCCCACCCCCAGCGCCAGGCCCAGTCCCAGGGTGACCAGCAGGGTCAGGCCCACTTGCAGGCCGCCGCCCAGAAAAATCAGGCGGGTGATGCGGGCCAGGCGCTCCAGGCTGAATTCCACCCCGATGGTAAACAGCAGCAGCATCACGCCGATTTCGGACGCGGCGGCGATCAGTTCCGGTTCCCGGATCAGGCCCAGGGCGCCGGGTCCCACCAGCACGCCCGCCACCAGAAACCCGATGATGGGCATCAGCCGCAGCCGAAAAGAGGCGTAGGCCGCCAGCGCCGAGACGCCCAGAAGGAGGGTCAGCTGCGTTAGGAAGGCGGGGGGGCCACTGTGGGGTTCAGCACCGGCGGCGCTGTGCGTTCCTGCCAGCGCGGTGGCTGACAGCCACAGAACAGCCAAAAGGAGAGGGGTCAGGCGGACGGCAGGGTGCCACGGTCTTGACGGCATTCCTCAGCATGACAGGCCACGGCTCAGGGCGGCGCTCAGGGGCCGGCAAACGTGACCCGAGCCTCCAGCCCTCCGCCGGGCGCTTCGTGCAGGGTCAGCTGGGCGCCGTTGGCCAGCGCCAGCCGGTACGCCAGCGGCAACCCCAGCCCGCGCCCCCCGGCCGCCCGGGGCAGAGGGTGAGGGGCGGTCAGCACGGTGGCCCGCTGGGCCGGGGTCAGCCCTGGCCCCCGGTCGGTCACCCGCAGCTGCGGCCCCTGCGTGGGACTGGCAGCCTCTAACGTCACCAGGACCGGCCCAGCCGAGTACCGCAGAGCGTTTTCGACCAGATTTTCGAGCACCTGGCGCAGCTGCGCGCTGTCGACTGGCCACATCACCTCGCCCTTGGGCCGCCGCACCCGCACCCGCGCGCTTTCGACCTCTGCCACCAGGGTCGCCAGGTCGGTGGGCTGCGGAGCGGCCACCACGTTGACGTACATGCCGTCCAGCCGTTCCAGTTCGGTGCGGGCGGCCAGGTGCGCCGCCTGCTCCTCTATGACGCCCAGCAGCTTTTCACGGGCGCGCAGGTTGGTCGTGGCGCGCAGGGCGTCGGTGGCCAGCAGCAGGGCCTGCAGCGGGCGGCGCAGTTCGTGGGCGGCCATGCCCAGGGCCTGGCGGTGCTGGGTTTCGCGCGCCAGGCGCCCCTGCTGCGCCTGGCGGGCATGACCGAGCGCGCGCCCGATCAGGGCGGTGCCCAGCAGGCCGGTCAGCAGGGCGCTGAGGGTCACCATCCATTCCATGCGCCGCAGCACCTGCCGCACCTCGGCCCGGCGCGCTCTGAGCTGGCGCTGCGCGGCCAGGGTCCAGGTCTGGGCCAGCCGCAGCGCCTGGGCCGTGTCCTGCGGCTGCGTGCTGCGTAGCAGGCGGCGCAGCTGGGTCAGTCGGGGGGCGGCGCCCGCAAACGCCGGGTCGGTCTCGGCGCGGCCCAGACTGGCCAGGGCGCGGGCGCGGCTGGCCTGCACGTCCTGGGGCGAAGCGGCCGGGTCCCGCAGGGTCAGGGCGTAGGTCTGCACGTCGGGCAGCAGGGTCTGGGCGCTGTCGCCGTGCCACACGCTGTCCGGCTGGGTCAGGGCGCGGTGGGCCGGCTGAAAGGCCGCCAGCAGCAGCGCCCCCGACAATAGGGCTGGCAGCGCCGCCCGCAGCAGGTCGCCCCGGCCCAGGACCGCAAAGCCGGGACGCCTCATGTCTGCCCACCACACCATGCCTGCCCACTACACCGCCTGGTCCCCCGGAGCCGGGCGGCCAGGGAAACAGGGGAGAGGGGCGCAGACGGCACGGCGCCGATGGTAACGGGGCGGCGCCGCGCCCTCAAGGTCAGGTGACCCCCGCCGGACGCCCACCTCGGGGACGGTATGCTGCCGGGCAACCATGACCGATGTTTCTGCACTTGTTTCGCTGGGTGACCTGACCTGGGACGTGCTGGCGAAACCCGATACCCTTCTGCTGCCGGGCGGGGACACCACCGGCCGAATCGAGCTGTTCGGCGGGGGCAGCGCGGCCAACCTGGCCGTCTGGGCCGCCCGCGCCGGGTATCCCGCGCGTTTCGTGGGCAAGATTGGCCGCGACCGCTTTGGCGAACTGGCCACCGCCGAACTGACCGCCGAGGGCGTGGAGGGCCACCTGATCCTGAGTGATGTTCACCCCACCAGCGTCATTCTGGGCTTGATTGACCGCCGGGGCCAGCGGGCCATGCTGACGGGCCAGGGCGCCGACTGGGAACTGCTGCCCGAAGAAGTGCCGGCCCGCGCCCTGAACGGCGCGGGCCACCTGCACCTGACCGCCTGGAGCCTCTTCCGTGACCCGCCGCGCGCCGCCGCCCTGCACGCGGCCCGCCTGGCGCGCGCCGGGGGCGCGACCCTGAGCCTGGACCCCGGCAGCTTTCAGATGATTCAGGGCATGGGCCGCGAGACCTTCCTGGCGGTGCTGGACGAGGTGCCCTTTGACGTGCTGTTTCCCAACGACGACGAGGCCCGCGCCATGAGTGGGTACGCCACCCGCAACGAGGCGATGACCTGGTTTCGCACCCATTTTCCAGACGCCCTGATTGTCATGAAGCTGGACGATGAAGGCGTGCTGATCGAGGGCCCGGCGCAGGCGCGGGTGCAGGTGCCGGCCACCGCCGACCGCGCCGTGGACGCCACCGGCGCGGGCGACTCGTTCGGGGGGGCCTTTCTGGCGGGCTGGCTGACCCACGGCGACGCTGTGCGCGCCGCGCAGCTGGCCGTGCAGGTGGGCGGCTGGGTGGTGTCGCGCTTTGGGGCGCGGCCCCCCGCCGACGATGACCTGCGCGCCCGGCTGGCCGCCGCCCCCCTGCAAGCGGTGACCGCATGACCCGCCTGCGGAAACCCGGCGCGCCCCTGTGGGTCAAGCTGCTCTTGGGCCTGGTGCTGCTGGTGCTGCTGGGGGCAGGCGGCGGGGCGCTGTATGTCCGCAGCCTGTTGCAACCGGCGGGCGGCGCCCCCTACACGCTGGAGGTCAAGCCCGGCGACACCCTGGCGCGCGTGGCGGCCACCCTGCAGGGCAAGGGCATCGTGAAAAATGCCGACGCCCTGCGCCTGTACATGCGCCGCGAGGGCACCGCCGGCGGCCTGAAAGAAGGGTTGTATGACCTGAGTGGCCAGCTGACCTTGGCGCAGGTGGCTGACAAACTGGCGGGCCCGGCGCGCATTCCCACCGTCAGCGTCACGATTCCGGAAGGCCGCCGCATCAAGGACCTGCCGGCCATCTTCCAGAAGGCGGGCTTTGACGGCGCGGCCATCGCGGCGGCGCTGAAAGACACGGGGCTCAGCCGCCACGCCGGGCAGCAGCCCAACCTCGAAGGCTTCGTGTTTCCGGCGACCTACGACTTCCGGCCAGCCGAGACGCCTCGCAAGATGGTGCAGACCCTGGTCACGCGCATGGAAAGCGAATTTACGCCCGCCAACGTGTCCAAGGCCCAGGCGCTGGGTCTGGGCGTGCGCGACTGGGTGGTGCTGGCCAGCATGGTGCAGGCCGAGGCCGCCAACAACGGCGAGATGCCTCTGATCGCTGGGGTGTTCCTGAACCGTCTCAAGGTCGGCATGACCCTGGGCAGCGATCCCACCGTGGCGTATGGGCTGGGCAAGGACCTGCCCCAGCTGGACCGCAGCGCCGGGGACTTTACCCGCGACACGCCGTATTCCACCTACACCCGCGTCGGCTTGCCCGCCGGTCCCATCAACAATCCCGGCCAGGCCGCTCTGCTGGCGGTGCTCTCACCCCAGCGCACCCTGGGGGACGGCCGCCAGGCGCTGTATTTCCTGCATGGACGGGACCGCAAGATCTACGTGAACCACACTTTCGCGGAACACAACCGCGACAACGCCCTGCACCGCTAGGCTGGGGCAAACGCCAGAGGCGCTGGGGTGACCCGGTGCCTGCTGACATTCAGGAAGGTGAACATAGAGTTCAAGTGACCGTCAGGGTCACACTGCGCCTTTGGCCGTCATGGTACGGTGGCCGCACCGCTGACATTCAGCCTTGTCCCCTGGCTTTGAAGTCTCCACCGGACTCATTCTCAAGGCGCCGCTTCAACCCCAGGACCACCATGAGTCACACTGACCATGTCAGTCGGCCTGACGTGCTCACGTCAGTCGCCTCCGCCGCTCAGCTGCAGGCCGAGCTTCAGAGTCTCCAGGGTCAGCTCCGGGCTGCTGAGGCCACGGCGCAGCAGGCCCGGCGCCTCTTTATCCACGCGCCGCAAGGGGCTTTCCTTTTAACTTCCGAAGGCCGCGTTCTGGAGGCCAATCTTCAGGCTGGAGTTGTGCTTGGTCGGCCGGCCCACCTGTTGACCGGGCGCCGCCTGGGACCGCTTCTGTCTCCGGCGTCCCAGCATACACTGACCACACTGCTCAAGCGGGTTTTTGACACGGCGGAACGTGTGGAAGAAGAGCTGCTGGTGCTGCTGCCGGACGGCGGCACCCAGTCGGTACTCGTGGCCGCAAGCCTCTCAGACGGGTCGGAGGAAACGCCCTGGTGCCACCTTGTCGTCACGAATGTCACGCCGCTGAAAGAAGGCCACCTGTTTCTGCTGAATGAAACCGAACGGCTGGAGCGGCAGATTCAGGAGCATGAGGTCAGGAATCGGCGGCTGGACGAGGAAGTGCATGGGGTGGTGAGCGCGACCCACACGCAGCTGCACCTTCACCTGTCCCGCCTTCAGGGCTACCTGAAGTTGCACCAGAAAGAGATGCGCCCGAACGGCCGTCCCGCGCCTCACCTGGAGACTGTGCAAGAGGTCCTCGGGACCACATTTGGCCTGCTTGAAGCCCTGGACCAGTACGTGCAGGCCCGGCAGTTGCGGCTGCGGCTGAGTCCTGTAGACCTGAACCGGGTACTGGCCGAAGTGCGCAAGGACCTGCGGGGCGCTCTGTCAGGCCGGGAGGTGCAGCTGTCTGCCCCCCACCTGCCCACCGTGCTGGGCGACAGCAAGGCTCTGCAAATCATCTTGCAGGAATACCTGCTCAACGCCCTGAAGTTCACCCGCACGCGCGACGTGACGCGCCTTCAGCTGCGAATTGAGGAAGTAGACGGCGCGTACCTGTTGGGCGTGACCGACAACGGACTGGGGTTCAACATGCGGCAGAAGGACAAGGCCTTCGACCTGTTTGGCCGCCTACATCCCACCGCCGCCTGCGAGGGCACCGGGCTGGGCCTTGCGGTGGTGCGGCGCCTGGCCGAACGCATGGGAGGCCGCGCCTGGGGAGAAGGCAAGGTGAACCAGGGAGCCACGTTCTGGGTCAGTTGCCTCAAGGTGCCGGGCGTGCTGGCGTAAGTGCACCCGCTGCGCGGGGGTGGGGCACTTCTTCTGGGGTGAGCTTCCACCCTAAGGTGCCAGGAAGAGCAGCCCAGACGCTCGGTCTTCACTAGCCAGCGGCATAAGAGCCCGTGTGTCCAGCACAAGTGCAGAGCAGGGTCAGGGTGTCGGCTGCACCATTCTACCTTCAAGCTGAGGCGTGGTGCCGGTGGTGTGTGGCGTCAGGCCCCGCTTCTGCCACCGCTCGGGCGTGTCCCTGCGCGGCCCGGACATTTATTGTCCTGACGCTTAAAACCTTTCTCAAGGCCCCGAACCTGTAGTCAGGCCTACACTCTAGCTCTATGCCCACGACCGACTTCTTGCGGCGGCGCAACGGCCTGTGGCGGCAGCTGCGCGGCCTGCCTCCTGGCCCGGCGTTCGAGACCACGCTCTCGGCGCTGGCCGCCCTGACCGGCTGGGACCGGGCGCGCATTCTGGCGGGCCTGGGTTACCCCACCGAGGAGTCCCATGAGCGCTGAAGCCGCCCAGATGGTGCCGTTTGACCTGGCCCGCATGTTCCTGGGCGACCTGCCCCCGCTGTTCCTGCTGGAAATCGTTTTCCGCACCGCCCTGATGTTTCTGTGGTTGGTCTTCTTGCTGCGCGTCACCGGCAAGCGCGGCCTGGCGCAGCTCAGTCCCCTGGAAGTGGCCATCGTGATTGGGCTGGGCTCGGCGGCGGGTGACCCGATGTTCTATCCAGAGGTGCCGCTGCTGCACGGCATGCTGGTGCTGGGGCTGGTGGTGGGCTTGCAGCGTCTGCTGTCGCATCTGGTGATTCGCAGCGAGCACGTCGAGGTCTTTATTGAGGGCGAGCCCGTCGAACTGATTCGGGACGGCATCCTGAAGGGCCAGGCGCTGGAGCGGGCTAACCTCAGCCGCGAAGACGTCTTCGAGCGCCTGCGAGCCGAGGGGGTGCGGCAGATGGGCGAGGTGCAGCGGGCCTATTTTGAACAGGACGGCAACATGACGGTCTTCGTGCATGCCAAAGACGCCCCGCCCGGCCTGCCAGTGGTGCCGCCCTGGGACCTGGAATGGCCGCGTGTGCTGGGGCCAGAAGAGGACTACTGGGGGCCAGTGGCCTGCCTGGGCTGCGGGGACGTGCGGCAGGGCAGTGCCGGCGAGGTTCACCCTGGGCCGCGCCCGGTCTGCAGCTGCGGCAACGAGAAATGGACGCCAGCGGTGACCGACCCGCTGGCCCCGACCGGCGCTGGCGCGGTAACGGATGACCACAGTGGCGGGGGCCGGGGTCCAGGGGCCCCTGGGAGCGCAGGTCAGTGAGGCTGAGGCCAGTTGAGCGGCGACGCTGCGTTCAGGTGTAGGTGGCCTGGACGGAGCGCCCTCCACGGCTCCGGAGACTCACAGCGGGAGCGTCTCTGGCAAGACTGATTTCACGCGAGCAGTTTCGGCAAGGGGCCGTGCCAGTGGAATGACGCGAGTGTCACCTGATAGGCCGCCTAATACGGCCTCTGACCCTGCCAGCGGCACAAACGCTTCAAGCAGCGCCGTTTTTCAGAGCGGCGCTGCCGAAGAGAGAGTTCCGGGCGTGCGCTGGGGTCTGGCTCTTCCCTGGTCTGAAAGCCGTCTTAGCCTTCAGTAGAGGCGCCGGGGCGGGTGGTCCACACCGGCTCGGGCTCCATCTGTTCGGCGGGGGCCTTGCCCGGTTCCAGGCCGCTGCTGCGGGCGGTTTGCAGGGGCGTGACGCTCATGCCAGCGGCGCACTCGATCTGGCAGGACAGCCGGGCACTGTCCAGCAGGTTCTTTTCCTGCAATTTGTCGTATTCGGCGGCCGTCATGGCGTCGGGTTCCCCGGCCTCGAAAGTCACGCGGCAGGTGGTGCAGCGCGCCACGCCGCCGCAGCGGTGCAGGATGTCCACGCCGCCCCGCTCCAGGGCCAGGACCAGTCGTTCGCCGGCCTGCGCCTGAATCTCGCCGTGGCCACTTACCTGAATGCTGATCACTTGAGTCATGGCCCCAGCATGCCACGCGGCGGTCAGCGGAACAGCGTGGGCATGGTGACTTCGCCGTCCACCCACACCCGGCCCTTCTCGCGCCGTTTGCCGCGAATCAGGGCGGTGTCGGCGCGGGCCAGCATCACCCCCGGCGTGGTCAGCACGCCGGGTGGCAAGAAGGCCAGCCCCGCCGTGCTGGTCAGGGCGTGCGTCAGGCCTGCTGCGGCAATGGGCCGCCGGCCCACAGCGTCCAGCACCCCTTCCACGCGCAGCCGGATTTCTTCGGGGGTGGCCGCCTGCACCAGCAGGGCAAATTCGTCTCCGCCCAGGCGGCCCAGGGTGTCGCCAATCTGCGCCGCTGCCAGCATTCGCGCGCCCACCGCGTGCAGCACCTCGTCGCCCACCGGATGCCCAAAGGTATCGTTGACCCCCTTAAAGCCGTCCAGGTCAAAAATGGCCACGCCCAGGGCGCCGGGGCCAGGGGTCCGCAACTGCTCGTCCAGCTGGGCCAGAAAGCTGGCGCGGTTGGGCAGCCCGGTCAGGGCGTCGGTGGTGGCCTGGCGCTGCAATTCGGCGATGGGGTGCGTGGCGCGGCGCACCAGGGGCCAGGCCAGCAGGCCACTGAGCAGACTGGCCAGCAGCACCAGGGGCCACATGCCGCGCCGCCCACCGCTGCCCGTAAAGTCGGTGGCCGGGCCGTAGACCCCCACCAGCCACGGCTCGCCGCTTTGCATCTGGACCGGCTGCACCACGGCCACATAGGTCTGCCCCGCCACCCGCAGCCACTGGGCTCTGGGGTACAGCTGAAGGCGACCCTGGGGGTCCAGCAGCGCCCGCAGCGGCTTGTCGGCCACCTCGGCCAGCAGCGGGGCGTCGCCCGTCGTCTGTGGCCAGGGCCGCGAGGTGGCGATGGCATGCCCGCTGGCATCAGTCAGGAAGGCGCGGCTCTGGGCCCCCAGCGGCAGCGCCGAGAGCAGGCTGGCCAGCTGCTGCGTCTGCACGTCGGCCGCCACCACCAGAGGGCCGCTGGGGGTCACCGTGGCCTCGGCCACCGTGATGCCGGGCTGGTGAGAGGTCGCAAACTCGTAGGGGGGCGTCCAGACCACCTGCCCGGCGCGGGCCTGCGCCAGGCTGTACCAGGGACGGGTGCGCGGGTCGTAGCCGTCGTCGGCGCGCGAGGTGTTCAGCAGGCTGCCGCGCGCGCTGTAGGTGCGGTCAATCATCTGGCGCGCCGGCCGAACCTCAATCACGCGCGTAAACCGGCCCTTGTTGGCCGGGCCGTGGCGCTGCGCAAAGACGAAGCGGCCGTCCCGGTGGCCCACCATGACGCTGCTCAGCTGCGGCACGTTGTCCAGCAGCGCCCCGAACCCCACCAGCAGCCGCGCCGGGTTATCGGCAGGCAGCAGCTCGGAGCGCAGGTTGGCGCTGCTGAGGCGCACCGTCTGTTCAGCGGTGTGCAGGTGGGCGCGCACGCTCTCGGCGGTCACGCGGGTCAGCTGGGTCAGGTTGGCCTGGGTCTGTGCGCGCCGCCCCCGCTCCTGGGCCTGACGCTCGGTCCACAGGGCGGCAGCCAGGGTCAGCGCCTGGGTCAGCAGCAGCGCCGCCAGCACCAGCGCGCGCGAGGCCGAAAAGGCTCGCAGCGCCTGGGCAGCAGTTCGGGTGCGCCACTGGGACACAGAAGAGGGCGGAGCAGACATGGCCTCGGCGCAGTCTAGAGCCTGACCTGACGTTCACCTAGCCCCCAGGGGGACTGCCACCCGCACCTGTCCAGACGCTTGCGGGGGTGCTGGCTGGTGTTCAGTTCTGGCCCTCGCCGTCAGGGGACGTAGCGCCACGCCGCCACGTCCAGCAGGCCGCGCGGCGTCAGCTTCAGGGCCGGAATGACGGTTAAGCCCAGAAAGCTCAGGGTGGTCACCGGGTAGGGCAGGGTGCAGCCGTGGGCGCGGCACACGGCGGTCAGTTCGGTCAGAGCCGCCGCCGCCTGGGCCGGGGGCAGGTCAGTCATCAGGCCGGCGTAGGGCAGAGGCACCTGCGCGCGCACCTGGCCGCCCGCGACCACCACCGCGCCGCCGCCCAGGGCTTCCAGGGCCCGGCCTGCGGCGCGCACGTCCTCATCGGTGCCGCCCAGAAACGCGGCGTGGTGGGCGTCATGCAGCACGCTCAGGCCCAGGGTAGCGCCCCGCAGGCCGCTGCCGTTTGTCCAGCACGCGGCCCATTCGCCGCGTCCGTAGCGGTCGGCCACCACCAGCCGCGCGTCGCCGCTGCCGGGCGTGCCTACACCGGTCGTGATCTGGTCAGGGCTGACCACCATCACCGGCCAGTGGGGCGGGACCTCGAATGTGGCCGTCCCCCAGCCGGGCCCCAGATTCACCTGACCGCCGGCCAGCGGGGGCGTGTGGGTGCCGGGGCGGGCCTCCTGGCCGCCCACGAAGGTCTCCAGCACCTCAAACCCGTGCAGGTCGCGCAGCAGCACGAAGTCGGCGTGGTAACCCGGCGCCACCAGCCCCAGGTCGTGCAGGCCCCAGTACTCGGCGGGGTTACAGGTGACCAGGGCCACGGCGTCGGCCGGGTGCAGGCCGCCCGCCACGCTGGCGCGCAGCAGCCGGTCCAGGTGGCCCAGTTCCAGCAGTTCGTCTACGCTCACGTCGTCGCTGACCAGCATGGCCCTGCGGGGGCGCTCACGCAGCACCGGCAGCAGCGCCTGAAGGTTGCGGGCGGCCGAGCCCTCGCGCACCATCAGCCACAGGCCGGCGCGCAGGCGCTCGCGGGCCTCTTCCGGAGTGGTGGCCTCGTGGTCCGAGTGCAGACCCGCCGCCGCGTACGCCTGAAGGTCGCGCCCCCGCACGCCCGCCGCGTGGCCGTCCAGCCGCCGGCCCGAGGCGCGGCCCGCGTCCAGCACCGCCCAGACCTCGGGGTCGCCGCCCAGGACACCAGGGTAATTCATCATCTCGGCCAGGCCCAGAACGCCGGGCAGGGCCAGCAGACGCGCCGTGTCCCCGGCGTCAATGCGCGCGCCGCCCGTCTCGAAGGCGCTGGCCGGCACGCACGACGGCGCGCTGGCCCACACCCGCTGGCCCGAGGTCCGGCCGGCCTCCAGCATCCAGGCCAGCCCATCCGGGCCCAGCACGTTGACGACCTCGTGCGGCTCAGCCACCACGCCAGTGGTGCCGCGCGGCAGGGTGGCCGCCGCAAACCCCGCCGGGGTCAGCAGACTGGACTCGATATGAACGTGGCCGTCCAGAAAGCCTGGCGCCAGATACGCCCCGTGCGCCTCAACCACCCGCGCCGCCTGAAAGCCGCTGCCCAGCGCCGCCACCCGGCCCCCGGCCACCAGCACGTCGGCTTCAAACACCTCGCGCGTGGCGGGCTGCACCACCTGCGCGCCGCGAATCAGAAGGTCGCCCTGCTCCTCGCCGCGCGCGACCCGCACCAGCCGCCGCCTCTCCTCACTGCCTGCCCTCTGCGCCAACATGCGCCAGTGTAGGGGCTGCCCCCGCATCCCGCCACCTCTCCCGCAAGCCAGGTAACGCCCATGTGCGGGCGCGGGCAGCCCAGGCAGTCCGGCTGACGCGGCGGTGGCCTGAAGCAAGAGGGGGCAAGGAACGGCAGCGTGCCGGAGGCCAGTCCGGGTCGCCGCCAGTCCTCTTACCCCCAGCGTTTAGAAATCCGTTCCCACTGCCGCTCCCAGACCTGTTCGGGCGTGCGGTCAGGGTGCAGCAGGTCGTCCAGGTCGCGCGCCTCCAGCTGGCGGTATTCGCCGACCTCCAGGTTGCCCAGCCACAGGCCGCCCACGCGGTAGCGCAGCAGGCGCGTGACCGGGTGGCCGATGCCCTCCAGCATCCGGCGCACCTGCCGGTTGCGGCCTTCCCCCAGGACCACAAAAGCGCCGCCGCGCGCGGGGCGAGCATGCCGCGCCGTCGCCGGGCCGTCCTCCAGGGTCAGCGAGCCGTCCAGCAACTGGTCGAGGTCGTCCTGGGTGGGGTCGTGCGGGCCTTCAGTCCAGGCGCGGTAGGCCTTTTCATGGCCGTAGCGCGGGTGGGTCAGGGTCAGGGTTAGGTCGCCGTCGGTGGTCAGAATCAGCAGGCCTTCCGAGTCGCGGTCTAGGCGCCCCACGGGGTGCAGGCCCGGCACCGCTGGCATGGCGTCCAGCACATTCTTGCGGCCGTACTCGTCGCGGGCGGTGGTTACGTAGCCGCGCGGCTTGTAGAGCATATAGGTGACTTTCGGGGCGGCGTCCAGCAGGACCAGCGTGCCGTCCACACGCACGTCGTCGGCGTCGGTGACCGTGCGGCCCAGGCCCGCCACCTCGCCGTTAACCGTCACGCGCCCGGCGCTAATCATGGCCTCGGCGGCGCGGCGCGAGGCCACCCCGGCGCGGGCCAGTCGCTTGTGCAGCCGCTCCATTACAGGCGCCCCCGGCGTGACGGCGTCCCCAGCAGGGCCAGCACCGCCAGCAGGGTCAGGCCTCCCGCAATCACCAGCAGGGTAGTCCGTAGTGCTCCAGGCAGGGTCTCGGTGCCGCGCAGCACCGGCGGCACCAGGGCCGCGACCAGCAGCAGGTTGCCGCCTACCAGCCCTCCCACCTTCACGGGGTCGGGCGCAAAGCTGGCCGCCAGCTGAAAGGCGCCCCAGGCCAGCACCACCGCGCCGGCGCCGCGTGCCAGCCACAGCGGCGCGACCCCCAGCAGCGAGGCGACGCCAGACGGCAGAAAATACAGGTACAGTCCCAGCGGAATAAACAGCAGGGCGGTCAGCCAGAACGCGGCGCGCAACACACGGGCCAGTCTACGGTATCTGCCAAAAGAAAAGCCGCTTTGAGGCCGCACTCCAGTCTGTTGTGTGCGGCCCCAATGGACTGCGTTCGCCGGAAAACAGCCTGACCCGCTTCCTGCTACCCTGCCCCCCATGCCCGTGATTGCCGTGGACAAACCGCTGACCTTGACCTCGCACGATGTGGTGAACCGGGCCCGGCGTGCGCGCGGGACGCGGCGGGTGGGCCATACCGGCACCCTCGACCCGCTGGCGACCGGTGTGCTCGTCCTGTGCGTGGATGACAGCACCAAAGTTGTGCAGTTCATGGAAGCCGATAGCAAGGACTATCTGGCCTGGATCAGCCTGGGCGCCAGCACGCCCACCCTGGATGCTGAGGGGCCCGTGGAGGAGACCGCCCCCGTTCCGCCGCTGACCGAAGCTGAGGTGAAAGCCGTCCTGGCCGGGTTTGTTGGCCCTCAGGCGCAGGTGCCTCCGCAGTACAGCGCGATTCAGGTGGGCGGGCAGCGGGCCTACGCGGTGGCCCGTGCCGGCGGCGCACTGGACCTGCCGGCCCGGTCTATCGTGATTCACGAGCTGGAGTTGCTAGGCATCTTTCCCAGCGTGCAGGCCGCGCCCCACACCTTTGACCCGCAAACTTGGCGCTCTGCCCAGGCTGGGCACACGGTCACCCTGCCAGACGCGCTGGGCGAGTTCCCGACCCTGCTGGTGTGGGCGCGGGTGGGCAGCGGCACCTACCTGCGGTCTCTGGCGCGTGACGTGGGCGCGGCGCTGGGCGTGCCGGCACATCTGGCCGGCCTGGTCCGGACCCGCGTGGGCCGCTACGACCTGAAGGACGCCGTGCCGCTGGACGACTTGGCCGGAGCCGAAGGCCTCCCTGATCTGGCGGCCCTGGACTTCCCTGTCATTGAAGCCGATGAGCGCCTGGCCCGGGAGCTGCGGCAAGGCAAACGGCCTACCCATGAGGGTGCGGGCCGCTTTGTGGTGACGCTGGACGGTGCTCTGGTGGCAGTGGTAGACGGCGACGGCGAAAAACTGAAAGTGGTGCGCGCCTGGGCATAATGTTGGCCCTCGCAGCGGCAGGCTGCTGAACGGCAGGGCTGTTTTGCTATCAACTCCACTTTGACTGCCGTCTTTGGTAGAGGTTCCCTACGGTGATTTCTCAAGCATTGCGGGGCTTCCTGGGGTTCTGCTAACAGTTGGTGGTCAACCAGTGTAGAGCGGCGTTCAGCACTGGGTCGTTTGGAGTCTGAAACGCGGCCCAGTCGATCTGTACAGGCTCATCGGGGAGGAGGGCCGTGTCGTAGACGGTGCCTGTTCGGTCAGCGTCTAGGGCTGTCGTAATAAACAAGGTGGCGCCGTCCGGCAGCGGATACATGCTGTTGCATGTGGTCAGGCCGCGCGTGGCTTCCCCAAAGAGGCGCGTTCCACTTCGCCCCAGGCAGGACACCGTGACAATTTCACCACTGCTGGCGGTCAGAGGCGAGTTCAACACGGCCACAGGGCTTTCGGGTGCCAGCGTGCCTATGGGCAGGCCACTCACTTGACAGATCGGCTCGGCGTCCATCCCAGCCTGACCGTCACGGTGCCACCAGCACCAGCGCTCTTCGCCCCTGACAAATGCGCCCAGGAGGCCGTCGCCCAGCAGCGGCCCCAGGCCGGCCACCATAGGCCACATGTTGCCGCCCAGATTGAGGCGCAGGTCAATCACCCAGCGCTGTGCGCCCTGCTCCGCCAGCTCTCTGAGCAGGGCTGCGAGGACGTCCTGGTAGGGTTCTCCACCGGCACAGATGCCTTCCAAATGACAGTCGGGAAGCGTCACCAGCCCCACACCACCAGGCAGGAGTTGGCCGGTTGGCCATGTCTGGAAGACCGGGGTATCCGCACGGTTCAGGGACAGGGACCAGCGGGCCGCACCACGCTGCACTTCCAGATGGACCTGTGGACCCGTGGGCAGACCATCATTGACACCAGGGCCGGGGGCCTGACCGTCAAGTGTGAGCAGGCGGTCG
Organism: Deinococcus betulae; assembly: GCF_020166395.1. Lineage (NCBI taxonomy): Bacteria > Thermotogati > Deinococcota > Deinococci > Deinococcales > Deinococcaceae > Deinococcus > Deinococcus betulae. Next base: position 62,718 of record NZ_JAIQXU010000007.1, read on the forward strand.
CCGCGCCGGAGCCCCGCCTGCTCGGCAGGACTGCCGGGCACCACCACCCCCAGCGTGCCGCCTGTGAAATACATGCCGAAGATGCCGCTCTAGACGGTATCTGCCTGCGGGAGACGCAGAAAACTGTGTCGGTCGGTGAGGGCTGCCAGGGCGTGCCGCAGGGCAGGGTAGGTCTCAGCCGGCTCCACAGCGCCTGCGGCCAGCACTTCACAGGCGTGGGTGACGGCTGGCCAATCGACCCGGTCAGCGAAGAGGGCCTCCTGCTGGATGAGCGCCAGCGCCTCTTGCAGATACGTCCGGGCCTCAGGCTTCATACCCAGGGGCCACCCCCGCCTTTACAAAGCCAAGCCCTTCCAGCCCGCCGGCCAGCCGCACCAGCCGCTCGTCCTGAAGCGCCGGCGCGATGAACTGAATCCCTACCGGCAAGGTCACGCCGTCAACCGTCTCAAACCCGGCGGGCACACTCAGGGCCGGCAGCCCCGCCAGGTTAATCGCCACCGTATCCACATCGGCGGCGTACATGGCCAGGGGGTCGCTGCTTTTCTCTCCACGCCGGAAAGCAGGGAAAGGGCTGGTGGGCGTGACCAGCACGTCAAACTGCCCGAACGCTTCAGCAAAGCGGTTGGCGATCAGGCGCCGGACCTTCATAGCCTTGCTGTAGTAGGCGTCGTAATAGCCGCTGCTCAGGGCGTAGGTGCCAATCATGATGCGCCGCTGGACTTCCGGACCAAAGCCCTGTTCGCGGGTCAAGGTCATGGCCTCGGTCACGTCGCTCCCGGATACCCGCGCGCCGTACACCATGCCGTCGTAGCGGGCGAGGTTGCTGCTGGCCTCGGGCATAGCAATCAGGTAATAAGCGGCAATCGCGTACTTCAGTTCCGGCAGGCTGACCTCGGCTATCGTGGCCCCAGCCCCGCGCAGGGCGTCCAGGGTGGTCTGCAGGGTCGCGTCCACCCCGGCCGTATTGCCGGCCAGACTTTCTTTCACCACGCCCACCCGTAGCCCCCGCAGGTCGTCAGGGGTGCCAGGGGCAAAAGCGGGCGGCGCGTCCAGACTGGTGGCGTCCAGGGGGTCTTGCCCCGCCAGCACATTCATCAGCAGGGCCAGGTCTTCAGCGGTATGGGCAAAGGGGCCAATCTGGTCCAGGCTGCTGGCGTAGGCCACCAGGCCGTACCGGCTGATGCGCCCGTAAGTGGGTTTCAGACCGTACACGCCGCAAAGGCTGGCCGGCTGGCGCACGCTGCCGCCCGTGTCGCTGCCCAGCGCCACCGGGGTTAGACCTGCGGCCACTGCCGCCGCACTGCCTCCCGAGCTGCCGCCCGGCACTCGGCCCGTGTCCCAGGGGTTCAGGGTGGGGCCGTAGGCGCTGCTTTCGGTGCTGGAGCCCATGGCAAACTCGTCCATGTTGGCCTTGCCCACGATCACGGCGCCCGCTGCCTGGAGCCGCGCCACTGCTGTCGCGGTGTAAGGGCTGACGTAGCTGGCCAGAATCTTGCTCCCGCAGGAGGTGAGGGTGCCATCCACGCTGATGTTGTCTTTGACCAGGATAGGCACGCCCGCCAGCGGGAGGTGCTCACCAGCGGCCAGGCAACTGTGAATCTGCCCGGCCTGCTCACTGGCCCCTGCGTTCAGACTGACCACGGCATTCAGATTGCGGGCGGCTTCAATGCGGTTCAGGGTGGCGTCCAGCAGGGCTGAAGCAGTGGTGTCGCCGCTCTGCACGCGGCGGGCCAGGTCGGCGGCGGTGGGGGGCACGGGCATACCGCGCCAGTGTACCGGGGGGCTGGGTGGAGGAGAGGGGAATGGCATGGACGGGGCAGAGGCGTCTCTGGCTCAACAGTCCAGAAAACGAGGGGCTAAGAAGAGATTTGGCCAGCCAAGTCACTTTCCCTGACTGCTGGATTCTCTTGCAGGCCTCAATTCCAATAGGTGTAGGACAGTCCAGAGGCGGCGTCGTCGGGGATCGCTCAAAGGGAACGTCGGGCAGGCGGTAGGACTCCGATAGGGCAAGACCGGGACTTCGCCGTTTGCATTGCATAAGGGGACCGTCTTACGGCGCTGTCAGCTCACCCTCAAGGCACCTCACGCAGGCCCCTTCCAGTTCCACCTTGCCGCTCTCTGTCAACGTCAGGGTCAAGTGCCCGTCCCGCCCCACACACCGACCCTGCCGAGCGGCGTAGGTGCTGCCGGCAGCCAATAAACCCAGATGCTGCTGGTAGTACGCCGCCGCACCGTTGCCGCTGCCACACACTGGGTCTTCGTTGACCCCGCACGACGGCGCGAATGACCGGATTTCCACCACACCGCTCTGAGGATCTGTGGCGAAGGCACAAACCCCGGTGGCCCGGAGCTTCCGTTCAAGGACCGCACTGCGAGCAAAGTCAGGTTGGAGGGACAGGACGGTGGCGGGATCACTCAGCCGGGTCACGATCCAGCGCGCGCCAACATCCACCAGGACAGCTGGCCACTCTGTCTCACCACCAGGACCGAGCAGGGCTGCGAGTTCCTGCGTATCGGCCGGGCTCAGTGATTCAACCTGTGCGGCGGGCATGGTCAGGGCGAAGCGGCCTGGGGCCCGCTGCTCCAGCGGAATGAGGCCAGCGGCGCATTCTTGCACCAGCCGCCCGTCACGCGGCCTCACCCGACCAGCTGACACAACGGCGTGCGCACTGCCCAGTGTCGGGTGGCCCGCAAAGGGCAGCTCCGAGCCGGGGGTGAAGATGCGCAGGCGGTAGTCCGCTGCTGGCGTGGTAGGCGGCAGGAGAAAGGTGGTTTCAGAGAGATTGGTCCAGCGGGCGATCTGCTGCATCTGCACCGTGGACAGGCCTTCTGCGTCGAGCACAACGGCAACGGGGTTGCCCAGAAACGGCGTGTCCGTGAACACGTCCACAGTGACGAGGCGGCGTGACGGCATGCGGTGAGCCTACCGCAGTGGCCAACAGAAAAGCGTGCGGACAGACTGCAAAATGGCAACGCGAACGGCGAAGTCTCGGCGAGACCCTGTCTCAAGAGGTTCACGGGAAAGTAAAGAGTCCTGCTCACACCGGCTTGACGAGCACGCTGTCCCCCGCCCGTAGGCCCGTCCTCATCAGCAGTTCGGGGGGAACCATCAGCTGCGTCGTCAGATTGGAGGCCATGCGCACCGGCAGCGTGTACACCTGACCCGCCTCGGTGCGGATCGCCACGCTTTGAGGGTGGCGCACGATGTCTTCCTTCCAGCGGCGAAAAATCAGTTCGTCCACCAGGGCGACGTCGCGCACCTGCCGGGTCACTGTGACAGTCAGGCGGGCCACCCGTGACTTGCGCGGCACGATCAGGCCGATGCGGTAGAGCTTGAGCAGGAGCCGCTTGGCGTCCGGGTCACGGATCAGGTCCCCCACTGGTTGCTGGGCTTCGAGCTGCTGCAAGATGTCCAGTTCCTTCAGGCCCCAGCGCATCCGTTCCACGCGCTGCGGCGATGTGATGCGGGCCGGGCCGTCAAACGGCAGGTCCTGCACCGGCAGCGCCTCCAGCGCTTCGAGGCTTACCTCATCAAGCGAGGCGTCCATGCGCGGCTGGGGATGGGACAGGCCCTCATCAAAGTGAAAGCGGCCCTGCGGCTCTTGGAGCAGCCGGACCAGCGCCGGCACGCCCAGGTCATCGCCAAACTGGAGGTGCCTGACCCGCCCCTGTTCCAGCCACGCTTGAAACTGCCCGTCGGGGCGGTCAACCTGCAACAAGCCAGTGCGTACCTGCTCGGAGAGCATGTACAGCAGTTCCAGAAAGTCAAAGGTGTCGAGGCTGGTGGTGGATTTCGGCATGTGAGCTGGGCAGTGCGGTCTCACGCGCGCCGACAACAAAGCGGAACGTGCTTGCCCTCATGTTCGCTCATGAGCGGCCAGAGGGCAAGCAGAATTTTTTAAGATTGAACGGTTTCCACCTTAACGGGTGGCCGCACGCACCGCCGCATTCACGTCCAAAGTGGGCAGACCGGCGGTCGTCTGGTTGGCGCTGCCCAGTAACCGCGCCTTCGTCTCGGCGGCGCTGAGGGCCGGGTTGGCCGCGCGCATCAGGGCCGCCGCGCCACTGACCAGCGGCGCCGAGAAGCTGGTGCCCGCCTGCAGGGTGTAGGTGTTGCCTGTGCCCAGAATCAGCATCTGGGTGGCGTTGGTGGCCCCGGTGCAGGGCCCAGCGCCGCCCGGTGCTGAGATGTTCACGGGCCGGGGCCGGGCGGTACTGGGCCGGGCACTGTAGCAGGCCAGCGCGGTATCGCTGGCGCCCAGTGCGCCCACGGCAATCACGTCTGGGTGACTGGCCGGGAAGTACACCCCGTCGCCCGCCGTGTTACCGGCGGCAGCCACCAGCACCGCCGACTTGGCGGCATTAGTCAGGGCCGTGCCAAGCGCCTGATCGCTGGAGGTCGCTGGTTCATTCGGGCTCAGGATGCGGCCCAGGCTCATGTTGACCACCTTGGCCCCCTGCCGCACCGCTTCATTCAGCGCCTGGGTCAGCGAACTGGTGCTGCCACCCTGAGAGCCCAGTACCTCGTAGGCCAAGAGAGGCCCAGTCCAGGTCACGCCGGCCAGCCCCAGGCGGTTGTTTGTGGCGGCGCCCACCAGCCCGGACGCGGCGGTGCCGTGGCCAGTGGTGCTGTCCGAACCGCCAGCGTCTGGGGTCAGGAAGGACGCGCGGGCCGTAATGCGGCCGGCCAGGTCAGCGTGATTCTCGACCCGCGAATCCAGAATGGCGGTGGTGGCGGCTGCCGGCGTCTTGCCGCAGCCCTGCAAAAAGGTCCAGGCGGCGGGGGCCTGAATGCGGTTGAGGTACGTCTGGGTCTGCGTTCCCGCGCCCGTGACGGCCACCCCACCGTTGCCCGGCACACCGGGGTCGTTGGGGTTGGCCAGCGCCTGATACAGAAAGTCGGGCTGCACGGTCAGGCCAGCCGCGCTCAGCCGGGCGGCAAAGGCCTCGTCGCTTTGGCCAGCGGGGGTGACGGCCAGCGTCAGGCCCTCGGCCAGGGCCAGCGTCTGCACACCAGCCAAGGCCGACAGCCCCTGGGTCTGCATGGCCGCGCCAGTCACCAGCACCCGGCCGACGACGCGCGGCGCAGTCCAGTCTGGGGTCACGCGCGCAGCAGTGATGGGGGTCTGGACAGCCTGCGTCATCAAGGTCGTGCCAGTGCTCTGTGGACAGACCGCCGCAGGTGGCGGCGTGGGGGTCACGGGCGCCGGGCAAGCGGTGAGGATCAGACTTAGTGACAGGGGCAGAGCAGCGTAAAGCAGGGCGCGGCGGGGCAGGGACATAGCCTCAGGCTATAGCCCCACCACCTGACCTGCTTCTGAATGGGCGTAAGACGCCTGAAGGTTGCCGCGCCCCGCAACTTTAGGCGGAGTGAAGTCGTAGTGAGAGACATGAGTCCCCTGTGCCTCCTCTTCTCCGGGCAGATGCGGGCTGTCGATTGTCCCTCTGCTGCTTGCCTGCGCGACATGCCTGCCCGTCAGGCCCTGCGGAGTTGCCTTTGAGTGCCTTCCTGACCACGGCGCTGACCTTCCCCACAGTGCTGTGGAGCGCCGCGCTGGTTGCCTGCCTCTTGACCTGGGGTCTGGTGGCGCTGGGGACACTGGATGAAGGCAGCCTGGGCGGCGGAGAGGCTGGCGCAGGGCTTCTGGCCCGGCTGGGTCTGGGCGGCGTGCCGGGCCTGCTGGTGTTCACCGTGCTGGCGGTGACCGGCTGGTTGGGCACCTACCTCGCGCACCTGCTGGTGCTGTCCGAATTGCTGCCTGGCGTTACGGCGCGGGCGTTTTCATGCTGGCGGCGTCGCTGGTGCTGGCCACTGGGCTGACCTCCGTGCTGCTGCGGCCCCTGCGCCGCCTGACCGCGCAGGCCGCGCCTCTGGCCTCGGCCGACTTTGTGGGCCGGGTGGGCACGGTGGCCTCGGCCTTCGTGGACGAGGTCTCGGGCCGCATTCAGCTGGACGACGGCGGCGCGGGCCTGATTCTGGAAGCCCGCGCTCTGCCTCCAGATCAGCCGCTGCGAGGTCAGCGCGTTGTGCTGCTGGCCTACGACCCGGCCGCCCATACCTACCAAGTCGCCCTGTCCCCTCACTCTCAAGGAGTCTGACCATGCCTGACCTGTCCCTCATTCTTCCTTTCCTCATCGGCCTCGGGATCTTCTTTGTCGTCCTGTTGGTGCTGGTGGGGATGGTCCGCGCTTTTTACGTCAAGGTGGAGCAGGGCACGGCCCTGATTGTGAACGACCTCTCGGCGCGGCCCAAGGTGCGCTTTACCGGCGCGCTGGTCGTGCCCGTGCTGTACAAAGCCGAGAGCATGCGCATCAGCCTGATTACCCTGCAGGTGGACCGCCGGGGCAAAGAGGGCCTGATCTGCAAGGACAACATTCGCGCCGACATCACGGTGGCCTACTACCTGCGGGTCAACGAAACCCCCGAAGACGTGCTGAAGGTGGCCAAGGCGATTGGCGCGGGCCGGGCCAGCGACCACAAGGCCGTGGACGAGCTGTTCAACGCCAAATTCAGTGAAGCGTTGAAAACGGTGGGCAAGAAGTTTGACTTTATCGAGCTGTTTGAAAAGCGCGAGGAATTCCGCGACGCCGTGGTCAACGTGATTGGCCGCGACCTCAACGGCTACGTGCTGGAAGACGTGGCGATTGACTACCTAGAGCAGACGCCCAAAGCCATGCTGGACCAGAACAACATCATGGACGCCGAGGGCATTCGCAAGATCACCCAGCTGACGGCCGCGCAAAACGTCGTGACCAACGAGCTGGAACAGAACGAGCGCCTGGCCGTCACCAAGAAAAATGTGGAGACCCGCGAAGCCACCCTGGCCCTGGAACGTCAGCAGGCCGAGGCGGTGGCCCGTCAGCAGCGCGAAATCGAGACCATTCAGGCCCGCGAGCGTGCCGAGACCGAGAAGGTGAAAGAGGAGCAGCGCCTCATCGCCGAGCAGGCCCGGATCCAGACCACCGAACAGGTGGAAATCCGCGAGCAGGAACGCCAGCGGCAGGTGGAAGTCGCCGAGCAAAACCGCCGGCGCGCCGTCTCGATTGAAGCCGAGCGCGTGGCCCGCGCCGCCAAGATGGAAGCCGTCACCACCGACCGCGAGGTCAAGCTGCAAGAAGTCGAGCGCGACAAGGCCGTGGAGCAGGGCGTCATGGACGTGGCCAACATCACCCGTGAGCGCATCGCCATTGACAAAACAGTGGCCCAGGAAGAGGAGCGGATCAACGAGGTGCGCGAAGTCAGCGCCGCTGACCGCGCCAAGCAGGTGCGCGTGCTGGCGGCCGAGGCCAGCGCCCAGGAAACGCTGGTCAAGGAAATCAAGGCCGCCGAGGCCGCCGAAACTGCGGCCCGGTCCCGCGCGGCGGAACTGACCACGCGGGCCCAGGCTGAATTTGACGCCGCCAGCCGTCAGGCCGACGCCAAGAAGCTGCTGGCCGAGGCCACTCAGGCCGAGCAGGCCGCGCCGGGGCTGGCCCAGGCCCGCGTGCAGGAAGCCAGCGCCGCCGCCATTGAGAAGGTGGGCGCCGCCGAAGCCCGCGTCATGGAGGCCAAGGCCGAAGCCCAGTACAAGCAGGGCAGCGCCGACGCCCGCGTGCTCTCCGAGCGCCTGAGCGCCCAGGCCGAGGGCGAAACTCGGATGGGTCAGGCGCGGGCCAGCGCCACCGAAGCCTTGGGCCTGGCCGAAGCCGCCGCCACCCTCAAGAAGATGACCGCTGAGGCCGAGGGCCTGACTGGCAAGTTTGGCGCCATGGGTCAGATGAGCCCCGAGGCCCGCAGCCACGAGGAATACCGCATGGCCCTGGACACCAGCCTGCAGCAGGCCCTGGCGTCTATTGAAGCTGGCAAGGCCATCAGCAAGGAAAACGCCGAAGTCATCGCCAGCGCCCTGCGCGGCGCCAAGATCGACCTGGTGGGCGGCGAGGGCGGCATGTTTGAAGCGCTGAGTAAGGCCCTGTCGCTGGGCAAGGCGGTGGAAGGCTTTACCCAGAAAAGCCCGCTGGTCCAGAGTGTCCTGAACCGCTTCGGGGTCAACGTGCCGGCCGCCAGCAGCGGCGCGAACGGACCATCACGCTCCAGCAGCCAGGCGTAAGCCTTTACCGCCCAGGGCCAGGCAGCCGCCCAGCGGTCTGGCCCCTTGACGGACTGTTCCCCGCCCTGCCTTTTGAGGTTCTTGCCATGACCGATGCCAGCGCCCCTGTGCCCACCATTCCCACCGACCTGGCCCCTTCGGCTCAGCCCACCATTGACCAGGCCGTTGCCGAGGGCGGCGCTTACGAGGTGCTGCGCCGGCGCCTTCAGACCCAGAGCAGTGGGCTGCGCGCCCTGACAGACGCCCTCAATGCCAGTCGCCTGGCGGAGTTTGGCGACAGTCGCCTGGCCCTGCTGGGGCGCGTGCGGGTGCAGACCGAACACAACAGTGTGGGGCGGGACATTGTGCAGGTGGGAGAGTGGCTGCTGTTCGGCTTCAACGTGTTTTTGGGCCTCAAAGCCCAGACGCGCGTGGCCGACGTGTTCGGTCTGTACCGCCTGGTCGAGGTGGGCGGCGGGTACGACGTGGAGCCGGTGGCCCTGGCTGGCACCTTTTTAGATGACCCGGCCTTCGTGCGTGATTTCGAGGAACTGTACGCCTACTACAAGAACGCGCGCCTGCTGGCCCTGGCCGTGCAGGACGACAAGCTGCTGGCGGCCTTTCAGATGGGGGAGCGCGCGACCGACCGCCGGGTCTTTCGCTGGGCGCTGGAGGCAGGCGGCGGTGCCACTTATCTGGACGCGCGCGGCGAGCGCGACCTGACGCTGCCCGCCCCCTTCGACTTTGCCTGGACCCGCGCCGGACGCGATCTAGAAGTTAGTGGGCGCCACCCGCACCTGAACATTCTGGACACGCTGTTTGTGGAGACCAGTGGCGGCGACCTGACAGTCAAGGTGGAAAACAACACCGAAACCGGCCAGGGCATCTACAGCGAACCTGTCGAGGACGCCACCCAGTCCCTGGACGACGCGACCTTCGAGTTTGCGCAGGTGGGGTCCCTCATTCTGCTGCGGGTGCTGCCTTACCGCGAACAGGTCTGGCGCGGCCTGATCTACAACCCCCTGACTCGCCAGGTCACGCGCCGCGACGCGGTGGCCCAGGCCTGCGTCAGTTTGCCCGAAGATCACGGCCTGATTTTCCCCGGCGGGTACGTCCTACAAGGGGGCGACCACCGCGCCTTTGACGCGGGCATGGCCGGCATGAGCCTGAGCCGCGTGGTCCGTTCGCCCAACGGCGAGGACGTGCTGTATGTCTTCACCGATCAGGACAGTGGCCTGTCGGCGCTGCTGGTGTACAACCTGATTCGCCGGGAGGTGCAGCCCCCCATCTTCGCGCACGGCTGGGCGCGGCTGCCCGACGGGCGCATGGTGCTGTTTCACGCCGAAACGAACGAGGCCACCCGCATTCATCCCATGCAGGTGTGGCAGACCCCCTTTGTCAGTGACGTGTTCGCGGCCAGCCGCCCACCGGGCACCAGCTTTCTGGGCCGGCTGGGCAACGCTGAACTGGTCCGGGCCATCTCGGATCTGTACGAACTGGTCAAGGAGCTGGATTATCCCAATGTCAGCGCCACGCGTTACGAGCGCCTGACTCAGGACACCCGGCGCCTCTTCGATGGGCATCACTGGATTAACGACGCCCACACGGGCGGCCTCCACACGCTGCTGCACGAGATCGTGGGCACGGCCGAGGCGGTGCTGGACGAGTTCGAGAAGGTGCAGAGTCTGCGCGCGGCCACCGAAGCGGCGTTGGCCGAGGTACAGGCCGAGCACCGCGCCCTGCTGGGCCGCCTGGACCCCAGCGCCTGGACCCAGATTGCCGAGTACGTGGACGCTTTGAACGCCCTGACGGCCCTGCGCGGGCGCCTGCTGACTGTGCGCGAACGCCGCTACGCCGATCCGGCGGTCCTGGACAGGATGGCCGCCGAGGTGCAGGAGGCCCACGCCCGCACCGGGCAGGCGACGGGCACGTTCCTGGCCGGCGAGACGGCGCTGGTGCCGCTGGGCGCCGCGCTGGACACGCTGGTGGCCCAGGCAGACGCGGCCGAGACCACCAGCGCGCTGGCGGGTGCCCTGAGCGGCCTGAGTACCCTCGCGGCCGACCTAGACCTCCTCTCCGAGCTGCTGACGACCCTGAGGGTCGAGGACACCGCCGAGCGCACGCGGGTGGTGGAGGCGATATCTGGCCTGTACGCCCGCGTCAACCAGACCCGCGTACGGGCCGAGCACAAGCGCCGGGCCCTGGGTGCTGGTGAGCGGACAGCGCAGTTTGCCGCGCAGCTCAGCCTGTATGGGCAGGCGGTCGCCAGCGCCCTGAGCCTGGCCACCACGCCCGAAAAGGCTGAAGAAGGGCTGGCCCGCCTGCTTGTCAGCCTGGAAGAATTGGAAGGCCAGTTTGGCGAGTTCGAGGACTTCCTGCCCGACATTCTGAGTAAGCGCGAGGACACGCAGTCGGCCTTTGACACCCACCGTCAGGCCCTGCTGGACGAGCGCCAGCGCCGGGCTCAGAGTGTGCATGACGCCGCCAGCCGCATTCTGGCGGGTCTGGAAGGGCGCACCGCCCGCCTGGGCACCCCTGAAGACCTGAACGCCTTTTTTGCGGGCGACCCCCTGATTCTGAAGGTGCGCGACCTGGCCGGCCGCCTGCGCGACCTGAAAGACACCGTCAAAGCCGACGATCTGGACGCCCGCCTGAAAGCAGCCCGTGACCAGGCGGTGCGGGCTCTGCGCGACCGAACCGAGCTGTTCGAGGCGGGTGGGAGCGTTATTCGCCTGGGCCGCCACCGCTTTAGCGTGAATACCCAGCCCCTGGACCTGACCCTGCTGCCGCGGGGAGACGGCCTGGCGGTTCACCTGACGGGCACTAACTACCTGCAGCCGCTGCGCAGTGCGGCGCTGGACGAACTCCGCGCGTTCTGGCCGGTCACGCTGGCCTCGGAATCGCCCGCCTTCAGCCGGGCCGAATATCTGGCGGGCGAGGTGCTGCTGGCGGCGCAGGCAGGCCAGGAAGGGCTGAGTCTGGAGCAGTTGCGCGCCCAGAGCCCCGAGGACCGGGCGCGCACGGTGGCTGCCTTTGCGGCGCCGCGCTACCGCGAGGGCTACGAGAAGGGCATTCACGACCACGACGCGGCCCGGATTCTGGGGGCGCTGTTGCCACTGCTGGCGGCGGCCGGCCCGCTGATTCACCCGCCCCACGCCCGCGCCCTGGCGGCGGCCTACTGGGCGGCGGTCCCGGAGCGCCACGCCGACTGGCAGGCCCGCTTCGCCAATGCCCACGCCCTGCACCGCCTGCTGGCCAGCCGCACGGCGCTGGATGACGCGGCCCTCACACTGGGCGCCGAGGTGGATGCCTACTTGACCGGGGCCGGTCTGCCTCACACCCCGGCGCAGGTGGCCCAGGCGGCCGACTACCTCCGCGACGAACTGGCGCAGTCTGAGCCGGCCCTGGGCTTTTCCCGCGCCGCCGCCGACCTGAACGCTGCCCTCGACGACCGCCTGCGCGCAGCTGACTTGGACGGCACCTTTCAGGCCTCGCTGGACCGACTGGCGGCTGACCTGGCCGGCCGCTGGGCGCTGGTCAATCACTGGCTGGGCGCCCTGACCGCTGCGCCCGGGTGGACAAGCCACGCCCGCACTGTTCCCGAAGCGGCGGCGCTGCGCCTGTTTGGCGAGGCGCTGCCCGCCGTGGTGCGCGACGTGGCCCTGACCGCCGAGGTGCAGGGCCTCCTGAGCGAGCATCCCCGCATCAAGGCCGGCACCCTGACCCTGGCGGCAGACGACTTTCTGGCGCGGCTGCACGCCCACCGTCACGAATTTGTTCCGGGTTTTCAGCGGTATCGGGCGGTGCGGCAGGAGGTCGCCGCCCAGGAGCGGGCGCGCCTGCGCCTCAGCGAATTTCAGGCCCGGCCCCTGACCTCGTTCGTGCGCAACCGCCTGATTCAGGAGGTCTATCTGCCCCTGATCGGGGACAACCTCGCCAAGCAGATGGGCACGGCGGGCGAGGGCAAACGCAGCGACCTGATGGGCCTGCTGATGCTGATTTCGCCGCCTGGCTATGGAAAAACCACCCTGATGGAATACGTGGCCCACCGCCTGGGGCTGGTGTTCGTGCGGGTCAATGGCCCCAGCCTGGGCCATGAGGTGCGTTCATTGGACCCGGCCCAGGCGCCCGATGCAGGCAGTCGGCAGGAACTGGAGCGGCTGAATCTGGCACTGGAAATGGGCAGCAACGTCATGCTGTACGTGGACGACATTCAGCACACCCATCCTGAGTTTTTGCAAAAGTTCATCTCGCTGACCGATGGCACCCGCCGCATAGAGGGCGTGTGGCGGGGCGAGACGAAAACCTATGACCTGCGTGGCCGCAAGTTTGCCGTCGTGATGGCCGGTAATCCCTACACCGAATCCGGTGAGGTCTTCAAGATCCCCGATATGCTGGCCAACCGCGCTGACATCTACAACCTGGGTGACGTGCTGGGCGGCATGGAGGACGCTTTTGCCCTGTCGTACCTGGAAAACAGCCTGACCAGCAACCCGGTGCTGGCGCCCCTCGCCACCCGCGACCTGGCCGACCTGTACCTGCTGGCGGACCGCGCGCAGGGCAAGGAGGTCAGCACCAACAACCTCTCGCACGCCTACAGCGCCGCCGAAGTGCAGGAGCTGGTGGGGACGCTGCGCCACCTCATCACGGTGCGGGACGTGCTGGCGCGGGTGAACGCTGCTTACATCGCCAGCGCCGCGCAGGATGACCGTTACCGTACCGAGCCGCCTTTCAAGTTGCAGGGCAGCTACCGCAACATGAACAAGCTGGCAGAAAAGGTGCGCGCCGTGATGACAGACGCCGAGGTGGCCCAGACGGTCAGCGACCACTACCAGGGCGAAGCGCAGCTGCTGACCACTGGCGCTGAAGAAAATTTGCTGAAGCTGGCCGAGTTGCGCGGCACCCTGACCCCCGATCAGGCCGCGCGCTGGGATCAGATCAGGGCTGACTTTCTGCGGAACAAGGCGATGGGTGGCGAGGACGCCGACACCGGAGCCCGCCTGGTGGCGCAATTGGCCGACATTGCCCAGGGGGTGCAGGGGCTGGGGACCCTGCAGGCGCCCGCCGTCTCACTCTCTGACGGGCTGTCTGAGGCCCTGCGTGATGGCCTGGCCCCTTTGTTAGAGGAGTTGTTGCGGGAGCTTCGGGCCCGGCCCGAGGGTGTGCCGTCTGCTCCGGCGCCCTCTGAAGAAGTGCCCTTACCGGCGGCTCTTGCCTCCTTGCTCGCCAGCCTGGCCGCCACCACCCAGCAGCAGGATCAGACCAACGCTGCGATTTACGAATTGGTGGATGTGATTCGCAAGCGGCAAAACGTGGTGCGGGGGGTGCCGGGCGTGCTGCCCCAGGCCGGCCGTCACGACTCAAGTGAGTAGTGGGCGCGAGTCCTGTGGTTAGTGGACCCGCACGCCTCGGCTGAGCGGCTGCTTCTGCACCCATTTGACAAACTTCTGCACTTCCTCGCGCGCCAGGATGGCCTCAACGGTATTCAGTTCGTTCGCCAGCTCCGCATTGCTGAAAGTCTTGCTCAGAAAGCCCTGGCAGGCCGCACACATCTTGACCGTAGGGATTTCACCCAGTCTTACACCTTGCCGCCGCCCCTGAGACTTGGGAATCAGGTGGTGGTCGGTCATCTCGCCCTCGCGGCCACACAGCACGCAGGTGTCCTGCGGCTCTGTCTGCTCGTCCTCAACCCAGCTTGCCTGCGCCCGTTCTTTCCGACCCATCTCGGTACCATAGCGCGGGCGGCCCTGGGTACACTGGGCCTGTGACGGATTCGCCCCTGAAAAAAATCAGCGAGGCCGAGTATCTGCGAACGGAGGAGGCCAGTCCGTTCAAGCGGGAGTATGTTGATGGATTTCTCTATGCCCTGCACAGCGAGGACGGGCTGACGGCGCAGACGGCGCAGACAGGAGCCACCAGCAACCACAGCTTGATTTGCACCAACCTCATTGTGGCGCTCCACCGTCCGGCCCGCCAGCGAGGCTGCCAGGTGTATGCCAGTGACATGAGGGTGCGGGGCGACCTGTCAGGGACGCGATATTATTACCCCGATATCGTTCTGACCTGTGAAGACCTGCCAGGCGATGCCCGGTACGCCCAGGCCCCCTGCCTGATTGCAGAAGTGCTCAGCCGAAGCACGCAAGACACTGACCGGCGGGAAAAGGTGTGGGCGTATCAAAGTCTGTCCAGCTTGCAGGGCTACCTGCTGGTGGACACCGCCGCCCGCGCCGTTCGGCTGTACCGGCGAGAGGCTGAGGGCTGGCGCGAGGAATATGCCGAAGGAGGAGGCCAAGTCACGCTCCCTTGCGTGGACCTGACCCTCTCACTGGACGAGATTTATGACGGCGCCAGACTCTGAAGGTCCAGCTCGAAGTTCACGTCTACCTGTTCAGAATCGGCCCAAGGAATGAATTGGGTTTCCAGAGCAGCAAAACTCTTATCAAGCTTGAGCAGCACCAAATGCCCAATAGAAAACCCCCTCCTGGCTTAGGAGGGGGCCTTTGACCTGTTCGTTTACGCCTGGACTTCGTTCTTGCTCCGTTCCAGGATGCTGCGCAGCACCGTTTGCAGGATGCCGCCGTTCTTGTAGTAGTCAATCTCGACAGGAGTGTCAATGCGGCACTGGACGGTGACGATGCGGCTTTGGCCGTCCTTGGTAATGCGCAGGCTTACGTCCTGACGGGGCTTCAGATCGCCGGGCAGCAGCACATCGAAGGTTTCGTCGCCCACGATGCCCAGGGACTCGGCGCTCTCGCCATTCTTGTACTGCAGGGGCAGCACGCCCATGCCCACCAGGTTAGAGCGGTGGATGCGCTCAAAGCTCTCGGCGATGACAGCCTTGACGCCCAGCAGGAAGGTGCCCTTGGCGGCCCAGTCGCGGCTGGAGCCCATGCCGTAGTCCTTGCCTGCGAAGATCACCAGCGGAATGTTGCTCGCCTTGTAGTTGACACTGGCGTCATAGATGCTGCTGACGGTGCCGGTGGTGTAGTCGGTAGTAAAGCCGCCTTCGGTGCCGGGGGCCAGCTGGTTCTTCAGGCGAATGTTGGCAAAGGTGCCGCGCGTCATGATGCGGTCGTTGCCGCGCCGGCTGCCGTAGGAGTTGAAATCCTTGGGCGCAATGCCGCGCTCGGTCAGGAAGCGGCCAGCGGGGGTATCGGCCTTAAAGGACCCGGCGGGGCTGATGTGGTCGGTGGTGACACTGTCGCCCACCTTCACCAGCGCGCGGGCGCCTTCAATACTCACGATGTCGCTGGGGCCACCTGCCAGGTTGTCAAAGAAAGGCGGGTTCTGGATATACGTGCTGTCGGCGTTCCAGTTGTACAGCGCGCCTTCCGACACGGGAATGGCGTTCCAGTCCTGGTTGCTCTTCTCAATACCGTCGTAGACCTTCTTGAACATCTCGGCGTTGATGGCGCTGTCCATGACGGTCTGAATCTCGGCGGCGGTGGGCCAGATGTCTTTCAGGTAGACGGCCTGGCCATTCTGATCCGTGCCAATCTGGTCATTCACGATGTCGTTCACGACTGTGCCAGCCAGCGCGTAGGCCACGACCAGGGGAGGGCTGGCGAGGTAGTTCGCCTTAATGTGCGGGTTGACGCGGCCTTCAAAGTTGCGGTTGCCCGACAGCACGCTGGCGACCACCAGATCGCCCTCGGTGATGGCCTCCACGACGGGCTCGGGCAGGGGCCCCGAGTTGCCGATGCAGGTCATGCAGCCGTACCCCACGGTGTTAAAGCCAATCTGGTCCAGGTAACTTTGCAGCCCGGCCGCTTCCAGATATTCCGTGACCACGCGGCTGCCGGGGGCGAGGCTGGTCTTGACCCAGGGCTTGCTCTTCAGGCCCAGTTCGACGGCCTTCTTGGCGACCAGACCGGCGGCTATCAGCACGCTGGGGTTGCTGGTGTTGGTGCAGGAGGTGATGGAGGCCAGCGTCACCGCGCCGTGTCCAATCTGGATGTCGGTGCCGCCAATCGTGCCCTGGGCCGCCAGTTTGCTGTCGCCCAGTTCAAAGCCGCGCGCCTTGACGGGGGCGGTCAGCGCCTCGGCAAAGACGGTGTGCATGTCGGACAGGTTGACGCGGTCCTGTGGACGCTTGGGGCCGGCCAGGCTGGGCACGATGGTGCTCAGGTCCAGTTCAATGTTGTCGGTGAAGACGGGGTCGGGCGTCTCGTCGGTGCGGTACATGCCCTGGGCCTTGTAGTACTGCTCGACCAGTTCGACTTCCGTTTCCAGGCGGCCGGTGCGACGCAGGTAGCGCAGCGCCTCGTCGTCCACCGGGAAAAAGCCCATGGTGGCGCCGTATTCGGGGGCCATGTTGGCAATGGTCGCGCGGTCAGGCAGGGTCATGTTGCTCAGGCCGGCGCCGTAGAACTCCACGAACTTGCCCACCACACCCTTGGCGCGCAGCATTTCGGTCACGCGCAGGGCCAGGTCGGTGGCGGTGGCGCCTTCGGGCATAGCGCCCGTGATCTTAAAGCCGATGACTTCGGGCATCAGCATGTAGATCGGCTGACCCAGCATGACGGCCTCGGCCTCAATGCCGCCCACACCCCAGCCCACGATGCCGAGGCCGTTGATCATGGTGGTGTGGCTGTCCGTGCCCACCAAGCTGTCGGGGTAGACGACTACGCCGTCGTCGCCGTCCACCGATTCGGGGCGGCTCTGCACGCCCTTGGCCAGGTATTCCAGGTTGACCTGGTGAACGATGCCGCTGGCGGGGGGCACCACACCAAAGTTGTCGAAGGCCTGCTGGCCCCAGCGCAGGAACTCGTAGCGCTCACGGTTACGCTCGAATTCCAGGGCCATGTTGTTGGCCAGCGCAAAGTCCGTGCCGAACTCGTCCACCTGCACCGAGTGGTCAATGACGAGGTCCACGGGAATTAGGGGGTTAATTTTCTTGGGGTCGCCGCCCAGCTTGACCATGGCGCTGCGCATGGCGGCCAGATCCACCACGGCGGGCACGCCGGTAAAGTCCTGCAGGATGACGCGGGCCGGCTTAAAGGGAATCTCGACTTCCTCGTTCACGGGCTTCCAGCCGGCTACGGTCGCCACGTCCTCGCGGCGCACGTCGTAGTCGTTGGCTTCGCGCAGCACGCTTTCGAGCAGCACCTTGATGGACACCGGCAGCTTGCTGATGTCGTGACCTTGTTCCTGAAGCTTGTTGAGGTTGTAAAAGTACAGCGTCCGGCCGCTTTGCGTGGTCAGAACGTCGCGCGTTCCAAAGAGATTCATCGCCATGAGTGTGTTTCCTCCTTGCCCACTGCGGGGCGGTGTCTCCATCATACGTCCCGCGCGTGTGGGCGGGCGTTACCCGGCCAGGCACGGTCACCCTCCGCATGTCACTACTCTAGAGACAACACTATATCCTTGTGTCCTACCCTAGGAGGCCATGACGCTTTCCCTTGAACCCCACGAATCAGCCCGTCTGAAGGCCCTAGAACAGACGGTGCGGGACGGCCTGCGTGACTTTCAGCGCACGGGCCAGGCTCTTTCTGACATCCGCGCCAATTCCTTTTACCGCGCCACGCACGATTCCTTTGAAACCTATCTGCAAGAGCGCTGGGGCTTCTCGCTCCCTCAGGCGGGCCGCCTGATCGAAGCGGCCGAAGTCGCCAACGTCCTGGCGCCCATCGGTGTGCAACCTCAAACCGAGCGGCAGGCGCGCGCCATGAAGGCCGCCGCGCGGGTCATCACTGAACTGGAGCCCGAGCAGCAGCGTGTGGTGGCCCGGTTGGTCGAGGACGCCGCCGAAACGACTCCCTGGGAGGACGCCCCGCCTGCCGCCGAACTGCGCATCATGGCAGGCGTGGTGAAAAAGCTGGCGCCGGACACCACCGTCCATCACCCCGACAGCGGCGACGAGGTACCGTTTGACTCTCTGAGTGTGCCGCAGCGCTTTGAAGTGGCCCGCACCCACGCCGAACAAAAGACCCAGGCTTACCGCGAGAAGCAGGAGGCCAAAGCCAGCGCGCCCAAGCCAGAAGCCGTCAACTGGGCCGAGTGGTGCCTGACCTATGCCGCGCAGGTGCTGGGGCCAGGGCAGCGGCTGGAACTGGTCTTGGAGCCGGGTGGAGAGGCCCCTCGCGTCCAGGCCCGCGTGATGGACGGCGCAACGGGCGAGGTCCTGGCCGAGGGGCGGAGCGCGGCCACCCTCAAGAAAGCGGTGCTGGGGCTTGTTGAAGAGGTCAAGGGGTAGCGCCCCTGCAAACGCCAACCCTGCATGAAGCTGACCCAGGCCAGCGGTTCATGGACCCGTCTTAGGCTGGGGCTCCAGCGACATCCAACCCTTTCACCGGAGGTGTTTATGACCCAGCACGATGATAAGGCTCACCCCAGCCATCCCGAGGGCGGCAGTAAAGACACCAATGACCTGAGCGACATCAAGGGCATTCAGGACCAGGGCATGAAAGACCACGCTCAGCAGGTTGACCAGACGCCCAAAGAAGTGACGGGCGAGATGGATGGCGCGCAGCCTCAGACCATCAGGCGTTAAGGGGGAAGGGACTATGGGCGAAGGCAGACCAGGCAGCAGCGCAGACTCGAATGCTGGCGTGTCGCAGGGCGAGCAGCTGAGCAACACCACCGATCCACGGCCAGAAGCTCAGGGCGGCACTGATGTCACCCCGGAGGCGTTTGACGACGCCACAGAGGGCCTCAGCTCAGACGGCACCACGCCGGACAAGGCCAGGCCAGACGACCAGATGTAAGACGGGACAGCAGGAGGGCCGCTGGTATGACGCCAGCGGCCCTTTTTTGTCAGATGGAGTGAAATCATGGGTCGCTTCAGGTGTTTCCGAATTGAGCTACCCGTCCTGAGACAGCAAGCAGAGTTCGAGGCAGAGGATGGACTCTTTCTGCTCAGAGCAATGCTCAAGAACCGTAGAGAGGCGTGCCAGTCAGATAGCTTGCCCCTCCTGAACGGCGTCGTCCCCCTTTTACGTCTCTGAAAAGCGCAACAGCACATGCTCGGCGCTGAAGCCTGGTCCCATCGCAGTCAGGAGGGCCGAGCCGGACGGGCGCCGCTTGAGCGTTTCAGCCAGCACGAACAGTACGGTGGCGCCGCTCATATTGCCGTGGTCGCGCAGGACGGTACGGCTGTCGTCCAGAGTGCCAGGGGTCAGGTCCAAAGCCTCCTCAAAGGCTGTCAAGACCTTGACGCCGCCAGGGTGAACCACAAAAGTGCCGACCTCATCCCGTGTCCAGCCGTGGGCCGCGAGCGCCTCCTGAACATTGTCCCGCATCATGCCGCGCACCAGCGTGGGAATATCGCGGCTGAAACGCACTTTCAGTCCCTCGTCCACCACATCCCAGCCCATGATGTCTTCGCTGTCTTCGATCAAGGTGGAATAGGCGCCGCATATCTCGGCCAGGGGGGCCGGACCAGGAACGTCGGCAGCCGTCAATACGGCGGCAGCGGCGCCATCCGAGAATAGCGCCGTGCCCACAAAGTTGCTCTTGGATTCATCGCCGTGAAGGAGGGTCAGGCTGCACAGCTCGGCTGCGACCAGCAGGACACGCCGGTGGCCGGCTCTGACGAGATCGGCCGCCCGCGCCAGCCCCGCCGCGCCGCCCGCGCACCCCAGGCCCCAGACCGGTAACCGAACGGTGTGCCGGCTCAGGCCCAGCGCTTCGATCAGGTGGGCGTCCAGGCTGGGCGCACTGATCCCGCTGGTGTTGACAAACACCACGGCGTCTATATCGGTTGGGGCCAGCCCGGCTTCTGTGAGCGCCTGCCCGGCCAGCCGCACGCTCAGGGCACGGGCTTCCTGTACAAACGCGGCGTTGCGCTCCTGAAAACTGCGGGGCTGCAGATACCAGTCCAGGGGCCGGGCCAGGCTGCGGGTCTGGATCTGGGCGTTGGTGAATACGTCCAGCAGCCCGGGGCGTGCCGCCATGCGAGGAAAGAGGCTGCGGGCCGCTGCTTGTACCTGGGTCTGGGGCACCTGATGCGGAGGCGTGCCTGTGGTCAGCGCGCGCAGAAAAACAGGAGCCATCATGCCGGGCATTCTGGCGCCTCTGGGCTATGGCCGATGGTGCAGCAAGTCCCTACCGGCCTTCAGCAAATCCTGGGAGTCCAGGCGAGAGGACAGAAGAATCGGCCAAGAAGGGGCAGACCGCTCTGTTCTGGCTCTTTCCGACAGTCAAGTGGGGCGGCAGACGTAAAAAAGGCCATGCCTGACAAAGTTGCTGATTCTGTCGTCCTGGCTTGGCCTGAATTTGTCGTCCTGGTGCGTGTCATTCACTTGGCTTCAGCTGTCCTCAACAAGCGATCTGCTGCCACAGAGGAGCCAGGAGGAAGATGAACTTGGAGAATGATGCCCTAACGGGAGCCAGAAATCCTGCTGGCTGAGGCTCTGGGGTCTTGCGTCTCGCCTCCTTCCCCTGATTACGTCTACTGCATCGCTCACCAGAAAAAGGGCCGCACCTCTATGTGCGGCCCTTTCAGTGATTGCTGGCTTAGGCCTCTTTCGCCCACTCCTGGCGGCCCACCTCGTCCAGCGCCTGAAAATCCTCATCCGAGAGCGTCAGTTCGGCGGCGGACACGTTCTCGCGCAGGTGCTTGGCTTTGCCGGTGCCGGGAATGGGCAGCATCACGGGACTGCGGCGCAGCACCCAGGCCAGCGCCACCTGCGAGGGGGAGGCGCTGAGGCGCGTCGCCACCTCGGCCAGCACACTACCGGGCCGCGCCAGGCCGCCGGCCGCCAGCGGATACCAGGGAATAAAGCCGATGCCTTCTGCGGCGCAGTAGGTCACCACGTCCTCGCTCTTACGGTTGACGAGGTTGTAGAGGTTCTGCACGGTGGCCACCGGAAAGACCTGCTGCGCCGCCTGAATCTCTTCCACACTCACCTCAGACAGGCCTGCGTGCCGAATGACGCCCTCGTCCATCAGCTCCCGAATGGCGCCAAACTGCTCGTCGCGCGGCACTTTCGGGTCTATGCGGTGCAGTTGCCACAGGTCAATGCGCTCCACGCCCAGGCGGCGGCGGCTCAGGTGCGCCTGCTGCTTGAGGTACTCGGGGCGGCCCACCGCGTGCCAGGCGTTGGGTCCAGTGCGGGTCAGGCCCCCCTTGGTAGCAATGACCACTTCGTCGTAGGGGTGCAGGGCCTGGCGCAGCAGTTCCTCACTGACCGCTGGGCCGTAACTGTCGGCGGTGTCAATAAAGTTCACGCCCAGTTCGGGCAGCAGGCGCAGGGTTTCCAGCGCGCCCTGCAGGTCGCTGGGGTCGCCCCAGATGCCTTCGCCCGTGACGCGCATCGCCCCAAAGCCCAGTCGGTTGACGCTCAGGTCGCCGCCAATCTTGAAAGTGCCGCTGTGAGCGGCGGTCAGATTCTTGGTCATGGTGTCTTGCCTCCAGCGGGTATTGTGCGCCTGCGCCCGTAGGGCTGGCCCTGAACCTCTCTTTAATCCAGGCGTGGAGGGGAGGCAGGAGGGCAAGAAAGCCCTTGTGTCTGACAGTCATGATAGTGAACCCCAGATCTCGTGCTCCGGGCCGCCTTGGCGTTCAAGGCAAGTTGGAGAGGCGCCGCCAGAGCACAGGTTGAAGACCAGAGGAACAGAGTGGGTCATCGCTGCGCCAGGCTGATGGCCCTGGAGTTTTGAGTCGGCACTCTGGTAGAGACTGCCGGGCAGCCCCGCTGGCCCCTACAATCGCCCCTATGGCGGTTTCGGTGCAGGGACAGAATGTAACGTTTACGCCCCCAGAAGGTGCGGTGGGCCTGATTGGTGACATGACCGACTGGCGCAAGCGCGACCCGCTGCCCGTGGTGGGCGGGCAGCCCGTAACGCTGCGGCTCCCGCGCGGGGCCTGGGTGGAATATGCCTGGGTCAATGCGGCGGGCGAGGCTTTTGCCGACCCCGATAACCCTCAAAAGTCCCTGAACCCCTGGTGGCCCTACCCGCGCGCGGCGGTGGTGGGCGCTTACGCGCGGCATCCACTGTGGCTGGCCCCCGAAGCGCGCCTCAGGGGCACCGCCCACCGCCTGACCTGGGAAGGGGAGGTGTTTCCCGGCACCCGCCGGGCCATCGTATACACCCCACATGGGCACCAGCCTGGTACCGCGCTGCCGGTGTATTACGTGCAGGACGGGGTGGCGTTTTACCGCACCGGCAAGCTAGGCGACGTGGCCGACCGCGCCCTGGAAGCAGGGCTGACCGCGCCGGCTGCCTTCGTGTTCGTAGAACCGGGCGACCGCAACGAGGAGTATTACGTCAACGCCCGCTACCTGGATTTCCTGACCGAAGAGGTCATGCCGCGCGTAGAGGGAAAGCTGCTGACCCCCTCGGTGCGCGGGCTGTGGGGCGCCAGCCTAGGCGGGCTGACCAGCCTGTTTCTGGGCGCGCAGCACCCGGAGCTGTTTTCGCGGGTGTCCAGTCACAGCGGGGCGTTCATCGCCCGGCCAGGGGCCATGCGGGAAGGCGTGATTGACACGGTGGGCGCGGGCGAGTGGTTGCTGGACATCCTGCGGGGGGCGCCGCCCACCCACCTCAGCGTCAGCCTGGACACCGGGGTGCTGGAGTGGCTGACCGGGCCCAACCGCCGCATGGCCGCCCTGCTGGCCGAGGACGGGGTGGCCCACCAGTACCGCGAATACCCCAGCGGTCACAACTGGGTGACCTGGCGCGAGGCGCTGCCCGAGGCGCTGCTGTTTCTCCAGGGCAGCGGGTAAGGAGGGTCCAGCTCACCCTCTTCTCGGGTGCTTGCTTATATAACTATATAGTTATATAATGGCCTATGCCCCGAGCTACTGCTGACAGCGATGTGTTCAGTGCCGTGGCTGAACCCCGGCGGCGGCAGCTGCTGGACCTGCTGGCCAGCGGCGAGCGCTCTGTGGGTGAGCTGGCGCAGGCGCTGGGGCTGTCGCAACCGCTGGTCTCCAAGCACCTGAAGGTGCTGCGGGACGTGGACGCCGTTCGCGTCCGGGACGACGGCGTGCGGCGGCTCTACCGCGTGCATGGCCCGGCGCTGCGCCCCCTGCACGACTGGGTGCAGGCTTACGCCGCGCTGTGGTCTGAGCGCCTGGACCGTCTGGACGCCGTTCTTGCCACTCTGACGGAGGAAGAAGACCATGACGACCCTGCCTGAACGCCGCGCCCCCGAGACCCGTGCCGAAGTCACCATGCCTTCAACCACTGACATTCTCATCACCCGCGACTTTGCGGCCCCACCGGCCCTGGTCTACCGCGCCTGGACGACGCCAGACCTGGTGCGCCGCTGGTGGAGTGCCGACATGGGCCAGACCACCCACGCCGAGATTGACCTGCGGGTGGGTGGCCGCTGGCGCTACGTGATGGTGACGGCGGGTGGCCAGGAGGTTGGCTTTCATGGCGTCTACCGCGAAATTGTGCCGGAAACCCGGTTGGTGGCTACCGAGATCTACGAGGGGATGCCGGACAGTGAAGGGGCGCTGAACACCGTGACTTTTGCGCCGCATGGCAACGGCACCCGCCTGACCATCCTCGTGCAGCACGCGGCGCAAGCGGACCGCGACGCCCACCTGCATTCCGGCATGGAAACGGGCATGCAAAAGACCCTGGCCTGGCTGGACGACGTGGCGCTGTCTCTGGCGTGACTGGGGCGGTCAGCTCCCTTGAGGGGCGTTTTTAATACCCCCATTTTTGCCGCTGTTGTGCAGAGACCCACTTCGTTCGCCCCAGAGTAGTTGAGGTTTCTTCCCTTAACCGCTCTGGGTTCTGCGGTGAGGGCGTTGGGAGGAGTTCAGGGTGCCTTCCACATCAGCTTTACTGTGCTCTGGACACCACGACCTGTTTCGCCCAGTTCAGAGTCACGCTGCGCCATCACCGCAGGTGCCTCTGGAGTCTGGCCCAAGCGCCGTTGGCCAGACGCTGTGGTCGGGCTGTCCGCCCTCATCTCCCGCCTCACCCGGCGCGGCATCATGCGCGCAGCACCATGCGACCATTTCTAACCCTGTTTCTGGCAGCGCCTCTGCTGTGCCTGGGCAGCGCGGAGGCCCTGACCATGACCTATCCTGCGTCCACCACCCTGATTCACGAACGCCCCGCCGACTGGGCCGCCGGTGAGGCGCGCGGGGTCACGCTCAGTCCAGGCGGCCTTCAGGTCAGCCCTGGGGCCACCAGTGGCACGTATACGTCGGCGCCGCTGCCTGCTCCTGCCTTTGACGAACTCGTGCCCTCATGGAACGCCGTAACCCCTGGGCGCGGCAGCGTCAGCTTGGAGGTGCGGGCGCGGATGGGGAACACCTGGACGCGCTACTTTAGCTTTGGCACCTGGAGCAGCGCGGGCGACCGCAGTAGCCTAGGCGGCCAGCAGGACGCCGCTGGCCAGATGCTGACCGATACTCTGCGGCTCAGGGGCAAGGCGGCCGCTTTTCAGTACCGGGTGACCCTGCGGGGTGCGGGCACTGGGGTCAGCCTCCTGGCCTTCAACACCTCGGACCGGGCGCGGCGGGCCTCGGGGCTGGGGACGCCCGGCGACCGCGCCCTCTGGGGCAAGGTGCTGAACGTGCCGGCGCGCTCGCAGATGCTGTACCCAAATGGCGGCGAGGTCTGGTGCAGCCCTACCAGCGTCAGCATGCTTCTGGCGCACCACGGCATTCAGGTCACGGTCCCCCAGGCGGCGGCGGCCACCTTTGACCGCGCCTACGACGGCACCGGCAACTGGCCCTTTAACACCGCCTACGCCGGCAGCTTTGGCCTGCGCGCGTTCGTCACACGTCTGCCCAACCTGGCCCAGGCCGAGCGCTTCGTGGCGATGGGGGTGCCGCTGGCCGTCAGCCTGGGCTGGGGCGCCGGCAAGTTGCCCGGCGCCGCCCTGCCCACCAGCAGCGGGCACCTGATGGTGCTCGTGGGGTTTGACGCCCAGGGCAACCCGGTGCTGAATGACCCCGCCGCCCCCACCGATGCGGGTGTGCGCCGCACCTACCCCCGCGCTGCCTTTGAAAAACTGTGGCTGACCCACAGTGGCGGCCTGGCGTATGTGGTGACGCCTAAGGGTGTGGCGTTGCCGTAGGGATGGGCAGCGTAGCCCGGCGAACAGAAAATGGGTCTTTCCGCGCAGGAGAGGACAGGCCTCCCTGACTGCTTAATTCCTATGTCTGAACCTGTCCCTGCCGCCGAAACCCTAGTGCTGTCGGGGGGCACGGGTTGTAGAGGATTGACTGAGCTTGGTTTTGCGCTCGGCATGGATTTACTGCTGCTGGTGTCGGGGTAGGGCCGGGGGTACTGGATTGTTAAACGGCCCCTGTCTTGGCGCGTGACAAGGACACAACCTTCAAATGGTTCAATGCCAGCGAGCTGTCCGCACTGGGGATGGGGCCGCTGGCTGATCAGTCTTTTTGTGTGCCTGGCCTTTCAGACTGAGGATCGGCAGCGACAACAGCTGGTGGCTGGACCCAAGAGCCAGAGACGTTCAAGTGACCAGGCTGCGTCGTCATTCTCAATCACGCAGACTGGTCCAGGTTGGCGTCGGCACCTCTGGGCGGCATGAGTAGAGCGGGCAAGCCAGAGATTCGCGCCGCCAGATGTTCTTTCACAGGCCATAGTTTTCGTGATGGCAAGCAGGCCTCGACGTGACTGTCTACGTTCGTCTCTGACCTTTTCTGCCCCCTTCTCGCCTTAAACTCCCCCGCATGGACTTTCCCACCCCCTGCCCGGCCTGCGGACACGCCAACCGCGTGGCCTTTACGGAAAGCGGCGTCCATGACGTGACCTGCGCGCAGTGCGGGGCGCGGTCCTGTGTGTTTCTGCGCAAGCAGCGCTTTGAGGTGCTGTTTGACCTGGGGACCCGCGCCCTGATGGACGGGTACGCCCGCGAGGCCGTGGCCAGTTTTGCGGCGGCGCTGGAACGATTTTTCGAGTTTTATGTCCGGGCTTTCGCACTGGAACAGGCGGCGAACACCGACCGCGACTTCAGCCTCGTTCAAGGGGCGCTGGACGGCACCTGGCGGCATGTGGCCAGCCAGTCCGAGCGGCAACTGGGCATGTTCGCCCTGTCCTACCTGCTGCGTCAGGGCCGCGAGCCAGATTTCCTGACGCCAGCCGGGCTGGGCACCGACTTTCGTAACCGCGTGATTCACCGGGGCGCCCTGCCTACCCGCGCCGAGGTCGATGCCTATGCCGCGGCTGTGTTTGCCCTGATGGACCGGCTGCTGAGTGAACTGGGCCCAGCCGCCGCCCACGTCGAACTTGCGCAGGAGCAGGTGTTTGCCGCCCACCTGGCCCGGCTCCCAGCGAACGTAACCGCCGTGTTCGAGGAACATCCCGGCATGTTCCGGGCGCGGCGGTTTGGAGGTCTGGCGCCGGCCGTCAAACCGGCCCGCCCCGAGGTCGCCGGAGGACGCAGCGTGAACGACGCCAAAGCCTTTCAGCAGGCCCTGTTTCAGCAGGCGCTGGCCGAACGGGGTGCGTTGCTGCGGGCGTTCAAGGGCTCACGGGGGTAAGGCCGCCCAGCCACCAGTGCAGAAAACCCGGCAGGCGGGCGCGCCACGCCGCTTCGTCGTGCCAGTGGCCCCCGCCTACTACAAACTGAACCTCCTGCACTTGGGGCCGTAGGGTCTCGGCCAGCGTCTGGGCTAGGGCAACGGTCTCGGCGGCGCTGGCCAGACTGCTGCCCTCATGGTCGCCCATGTCCAGCCACACGCGGGCCTGGGGGGCGCGGTGGCCCTGCTGCCAGCGCAGAAAGGCAAAGTCGGCGGGCCACACAGCCGGGCTGAACACCCCCAGCGTGCCGTAGGTGCTGGGGTCGCGCAGCCCGCAGTAGGCGGTGATCAGCCCCCCAAAAGAAGAGCCGGCCAGAGCCACCTGTGAGGCCGGCACGCTGCCAAAGCGCACCAGCAGCTGCGGCAGCAGGAAGTCTTTGAGCCAGTCGGCGTACTCGTCGGCCCCCGACACGAAACCGTTCAGTTCAAAAGGAGAAGGCACGTAGCGGCGGCTGCGGTCATCCCCCACAGGTAAGGCAGCGACGCGGCAGGGGAGACCTGCGTCGGCGAGGGTCTGAGCCGCGCCCGCCGCGTCCCAGCTCTCGCCTGCAAAAGTCGGCCCCTCGTCAAAGACGTTCTGACCGTCATGCAGAATCAGCAGCGGTAAGGGGCCAGTGTCATGCCCGGCTGGCCACCACAGCCGCACGGCCTGGTCGCCCCAGGGGGCCGCCAGCGTGATGGCCTCGCGCGGTGGGGCACTGCGGGCGGGGCGGCCCTGACCAGCGCGCGCATCCTGCCAGCCCGCGACCTCCAGCTGGATCACGGTCTCGCCGCTGACCACGACCTTGTGCGCCGGAGCGCGGCCTCCCCAGGCGTCTCCCTCTTCTGTCACTGTTCCGTCAGAGTGCCGGGCGCGCACCTTTACGCCGGTCAGCGCCCCCATAGGCAGGTCGGCGGCAAGCTCGCCCGCCGCAGTAAATGTCCAGCCTTCGGGGTCACTGCTCCAGCCCCGGTGGTCACCAGTCAGAAACAGCGTCTGGGCCGGTGGCGAGCCATGGGGAAGGCGGAGACGAAACACCATGCGGGGCATGCCGCCCAGTCTGGCAGGTCTGCCCAGCAATTGTTCAAGGCTGCGTCAGCTTCGCGTGAGGGTTATGTCAGGTGCTGAGCGATAGGCTTTTGTCGTGGAGAACGAGTTTTGTTAGGTCCGCGCCCAGGCGCCGCCGCACTTGTCCCCACCCGTTAAACTTGATATACTTGCACTCAAGTTTCCTGGTCTTGAATTTTCAGGAACCCGCTCTCGTCACGACCCACCCGGGCCAAAGGAGTTCCGACCATGCCCACCCCCCTTCCCCAGAATGTCCCCGTCTGCCCGGTTCGCGGCAGCGTGATTTACCCGACCATGGTGCAACACATTGACGCCAGCCGTTCGCTGTCTATTGGCGCCATTGAGGCCGCCATGGCCGGCGAAAAGGTGATCCTGATCGTGTCCCAGAAGGACAAGGATGTGGATGATCCCAAGGGCGCCGACCTCTACGACGTGGGCACCGCCTGCAACGTGCTGCGCGTGCGCAAGAACCCCGATGGCACGGTGCAGATGCTGGTGTCGGCGGTGGCCCGCGTGCAGGCCAGCAACTACCGGCGCGGCGATTACCTGACGGCTGACATCACCCCCCTGAATGCCGAAACCGACAACCCCGTCGAGTTGCAGGCCCTGAGCCGCGAACTGCGCGAGCGCTTTGACACCATCGCCCAGAACGGCAAGATCAGCGCCGAGAATGTGCAGACCATCCAGGCCAAGGACGACATCGGCGAGATGGCCGATCACATCGCTTTCAACCTCGACTTCAAGCTGGAAGACAAGCAGGCGCTGCTGGAACAGGCCGGCCTGACGGGCCGCGTGCGCAAGCTGCTGACGCTGCTGGACACCGAGCAGGAAGTGCAGGCGGTGCAGGCCAAGATTCGCGCGCAGGTCAAAGAAGAGATCGACAAGAACCAGCGCGAATACTACCTGCGCGAGCAGATGAAGGTTATTCAGAAGGAATTACAGGGCGGTGAGGACGGCGAAGAAGGCGACGAAGCTGAAGCCTTCCGCGTCAAGCTGGACGCCCTGGAGCTGAAGCCCGAGGTGCGCAAGGACCTGGACCGCGAGGTCAACCGCCTGGCCCGCATGCACCCCGACGCCGCCGAAGCCAGCGTTATCCGCACCTACCTGACCTGGGTGACCGAGCTGCCTTGGAACACCCGCAGCGATGACCAGTTGGATGTGGGCCAGGCCTCGCAGATTCTGGATGACGACCACTACGGCCTGGAAAAGGTCAAGGACCGCGTGCTGGAGTTCCTGGCCGTGCGCCGCCTGCGCAAGGAACGCGCCGAGCGCGGTGAACTGAGCGCCGAAGACGTGAACAAGGGACCGATTCTGGTCTTTACGGGCCCTCCCGGCGTTGGGAAGACCAGTATTGCGCAGAGCATCGCCAAGGCGCTGGGCCGTAAGTACGTGCGCATTGCCCTGGGCGGCGCGCGCGACGAGTCGGACATTCGCGGTCACCGCCGCACCTATATCGGCGCCATGCCCGGCCGCCTGATTCAGGGCATCCGCAGCGCAGGCACCAAGAACCCCGTGATTCTGCTGGACGAGGTGGACAAGCTGGGCAGCAGCTATCAGGGCGACCCCTCGGCGGCGCTACTGGAAGTGCTGGACCCCGCGCAGAACCAGCACTTTACCGACCACTACCTGGGCGTGCCGTTTGATCTGAGCGAGGCCATGTTCATTGCCACGGCCAACTACCCCGAGCAGATTCCCCCGGCCCTGATGGACCGCATGGAAGTCATCGACTTCTCCAGCTACATCGAGCAGGAAAAGCTGGAAATCGCCAAGCGCTACCTGCTGCCGCGTCAGCTCATCGCCAACGGCCTGAAAGCCAACCAGATTGCCTTCACCGACAGCGCCCTGGAAAAGCTGATCTCGCATTACACCCGCGAGGCCGGCGTGCGCAACTTGGAACGCGAGATTGGCACGGTGGCCCGCAAGGTCGCTCGCCGCATCGCTACTGGCGAGGTCAAGCGCGTCAAGGTGACCGACAAGGAACTGGACCGTTACCTGGGCCAGGCCCGGCACATCCCCGAAACTGAAGGCAAGGAAGACATGGTGGGCGTGAGCACCGGCATGTTCTACACCCCGGTGGGCGGCGACATCCTGTTCGTGGAAACCAGCACCAGCCCCGGCAAGGGCTTGGTCCTGACCGGCCAGCTGGGCGATGTGATGAAGGAAAGTGCCCGCGCGGCCCTGACCTACATCAAGGCGAACGCCGAACGCTTCCACATTGACAAGGCGCGCATTGACGACAGCGAGATTCACGTTCACGTGCCAGCCGGCGCCATTCCCAAGGAAGGCCCCAGTGCAGGCGGCGCGATGGCCGTCAGCCTGATCAGCGCCATTACCGGTATTTCCGCCCGCCACGATGTGGCCATGACCGGCGAGATGACCCTGACCGGCCGTTACCTGCCCATCGGCGGCCTGAAGGAAAAGGTGCTGGGTGCCCGCCGCGCTGGCATCAAGCACATCATCCTGCCCAAGGCGAACGAAGGCGATCTGCGCGATATCCCGCTGCACCTGCGCAGTTCGATGAGCTTCCACCCCTGCGACACCGTGGATCAGGTGCTGGACGTGGCCCTGGTGGGCGGCCTGAAGGCCCTGGAGACCCCGCGTGATGGCCAGGCTCTGCCGGTGCCCGACGCGGCCCCCAAGCGCAAGAGCCGCCGCACCGAAGCCCGCGCCTAAGCACAATGAAGTTCTGACCCCCGCCCGTGCTGGCGGGGGTTTTTCGTGTTCTGGAGTAGTGGGTTTCTCTATGCTGTAAGCGTGATGAAACGTCTCTTATCCGTGACACTCTTGAGCCTGCTTTCGGGCGCACAGGCGGCGTATTGTTACGATAATCCTCTGTCTCAAGACAGCCTTTTTCAATTTCTACGCGGCGCTCCTAAGCAGGTCAATCAACGCTTTCTGGTTAGCGGCGCGAAAGACAACACTGTGGTTCAGGCCGCCTTGCAAAAGGGGCGCCTCTCTGAACTGGTCTATTTGACGGCTTATCCGGATAAAGACCGTTTCTTTAACCTCTTGGCGTTTTTCCCGGTCAGTGCAACACAAAGTCGAGGTTGGGTCGGTTTCGCGGATTCAGGACCGGTTTCTCTTCCTCTTGCCGGCGAGATGGCCCAGGCCCGTGCTAACGCCCAGGAAAAAAAAGGGCCGACAGCCGTTTCTCTTGCCTTTGATTCTCAGGGTCGCCTGAGCAGCTATTCCGGGCTTCTGATTGTGGACGGCTTGCTGGCTGCTAGGCAGCTGTCAGTGACTTGCGCCTATTCCCAGCGTGGGGTGGTGGAAACCATGAACATGCCGGGCGCGCACCGCACGGTGGCAACGGTGCAGTTTGGCGACAAGAAAGAAATTCGGTCCATTGAGTCTACTGTTCAGATGTACGACGGGCCGGTGGACTTTGAGACGTTTCAGCCTGCTCTGGGCAAGACCGTGAAGACTCAACTTACCCAGTTTGTTTACAGGGCTTCGGGCCAGCTGACAGCAGCCAGAGTAGGCATCCCCATCCAGCGAGACTCGGCTGGGCGGCTGATTGAGAGCGGGCCGCCTGAGTCAGAAGTGAAGGTTTCTCTGGATAGCCGGGGCAACGTTGTGCGCTTAGACAGCGAGGCGGGCGCTGAGGTTAGGGTTGCAGAATTTAGTTACGATGCAAAAGGCAACTGGGTGAAGCGGGTGACTCGTTCCGCTGGGAAAACCGTCACCACGACCCGGACCATCACCTACTAACCGTCTCCCGTAAGCCCTTGCCCTGTTCCCGCTGGCGGCGCGCCTTATCCTGTAGGCCCATGAGCAGCCCCGTTATGTTTCTTGTGGCCAGCCCCCACCTGCGCGGTGGGGTGTTCGAGGGCACCGTTATCCTGCTGCTAGAGCACGACCAGAAGGGCGCAATGGGCCTGATTGTCAATCAGCCCATGTCTCAGAGTGTGTCTGAGCTGCTGACAGAGACGCCGGGCCAGGATGATCCCGCCTGGCTGGGCGGCCCGGTGGACCCGACACTGGGTTGGTGTTTATACCCGGAAGCCGTGGGCATAGACGGCGAGATGCGGCTGTTGCCGGGCCTCAACGTGTCGAGCAGCCTGGAGGTCTTGCAGGCGGTAATGGCGGCGGGGCAGCGCTACATGCTGGTGCTGGGCTACGCCGGCTGGTCACCTGGCCAGCTTGCCCAGGAGGCGCGCGAAGGCGCCTGGGTCTGGGTGGAACAGGACTCGCCGGACCTGCTGTGGGACGTGCCAGCGAGTGGCCGCTGGCCGGCCGCGCTGGCCCGGCTGGGGGTCACGCCCGAGACCATCATGCCGGGCGGGGCGCAGGCCTGAGGGTGCGTGCAGGGCGGGGCTTGCACCCCTGCAGGGTGCGTGCTACTATCCCTCTCGCGCCAGAAACGGCCAAATATTCGGCAGTAGCTCAGTGGCAGAGCATCCGACTGTTAATCGGACGGTCGTTGGTTCGACCCCAACCTGCCGAGCCAGACAAAGCCCCCCGTCTTACATTAGGCGGGGGCTTTCATTGCTCTTTAGAGGTGCCAATGCTGCATTTGTGAAGCCCTCATGTCTCTCTGACAGCGCAAAAGGTCATCGCAGTGAGTTTTAAGGCTCCGCAAGCCGCCTGAGGCGGGCGAACTTGCGAAACTGAGTAGCAGCGTGGGTCACCCTTGCAGACCAAAGCTGTGAGAGCAACAGGCGCTCTGGAACTGCATTACCTGGGACAGCATCCACCGCCTGGGGTAGGGTGAGGAATGATTGAGGAACTCAGAGTCATGTCCGAGGCGCTGGCCCTTCAGGACACCTGGGAAGACGAACTGACCACCGAGCAGCGTCAGGCCCTGCAACAGCTCAAGCAGGATGGTTGGGAAGTCTGGCTGGAGGTCATCACGCACGAGCGGCCTATGACGCTGGTCTTCCACTGGGGCAGGATGGACGACCAGGCAAGGGAAGACTCCGACCCTGTGCCGTATCCCGGCCCCTGGGCTGAGGCCTTCGAGCAGGGGGTTGAGCAAGTCCAGCACAGGGGCAGGACGCCCCACGCTTAAGGGGGGCGGCAACGTCTGTCCTGCAGGTGTTTCTTGCCTGGGGTGAGCGCTGAGCGCGTCATTCTGCCGTCATCCACCCCTGGATAGTGTCGTGGCATGTATCTGCACGAAAGCACCCTCTGGGCCATGGCCAAATACCTGGCCGAACTTGATTTCCGAATGCGGTGTCAAAACGGCGAAACGCCCGGCGCCGCCTGGGACGCGGTGACCGAACGCTTGGCTGAACTGCTCGACACAACGGGGTATAACCTCACGTTCTTTACCCCCGAGTTGAATGTGCTGCGCGAGCAAATGATGACTTCGCCGCGCTCTTCTCTGTGTGCAAGTTGAGCTGTACAGCGGCAGCCCTCAATGCTGCCTCCGTCTTGTTTGTTTCGTCCCAGAGCTGTTGAAAGTGACGATCTTTGGCCACATTGGGCTCCGCTTTAGGAGAGGGCCATAAAAAAGCCCCACACAGCGATGGGGCGGCCCTCTCCGCCTTCACTCGGGCGGGGTGTGTTGTTCGGGTGCCTATAGCGTAGAGGGTGGGTGTTCAAAGGGCGTCAACCCATTGGTGGAGTGACCGGCTGGGCAGGACAGTGGCCGCCTACGGCCCCATTCTAAGGTTGTGGTGCCATGTCCCACTTTGCGCCCTCCACTCAGTTGTACGGCACGCCGCAGGGCCGCCTCCCATGTCAGGCGCTGAAGGATGCCGATGCCCAAGAGGTAACCGAGCCGGTCCAACCAACTGCTGGCCCTCACCTGGGACAGGATGCTCAGCCGGTAGCCCTCCGTGGACAGTGCCGAGCAGCGAAACTCTGTCCAGCCGGATTCCGAATGCTGTTTAAGAGTGCGCAGACGAAAGTGGTCCGGCCCAAGAAAGGCCACCTCCACCCGTGCGCGCCGGCTGCCCAGCATCAAAATCTTGAATTGGTCGCCCACTTCGGTCGGTCCCTCTGTGCGGCGCACCCGGCGGAACCACGCCAGCGCCGGCGGTGTCAGGGACGGCAACTGCTGGAGCATGAGTTGAAGGACCTCTGGGCCAGAGCGCTGCGGCGCAGCCAGATCAATCCAGTACTCCCGGCGCGTTAGGGGGCCGACACCGTCACGCTCATCGGTTGGGGTCCAGCCGGCTGTTGGAAACCGGAGGATCTTCGTTCTGAACGCACCCCAGAGGAGCGGTGCCAACCACCAACCACGGATCATGATTGAGTCTCCTGACTGGGTGCAGAGGGGACATGACAGCCGCGTAAAGTCTCCAGGACCCGATTTGAGGGTGACACCAGTGTTGCGTGAAGTGGTGGCAGGGCGGGTGTCACGGGCGCCTCCTCAAGCGCTGCCCATGGTGTCCATGCGAGTCACCGCACACATGAGCGGCACTAGACACAAAAAGCCCCGCACGGGGGCGGGGCAAGGAACCGCCTTCACTCGGGCGGGCACTGCTGATTTGGATGGTCTGAGTATGGGGAAGGCCCTATCACAGCGGCATGACATAAAGGGTTGTGGCAGGATTTGAGGGATGCAACCGTTTGCTCTCAAGGCAAGCCTGCTTCCAGGCTGTACGACATCCTGAGATAGAAGCAGCGCCTCCACGATTCAAACGTGGAACCAACATATCCAAAATCTGGTGCTCTCCCAATTGAGCTAAGGCGCTATGAATTGGGGTGACCGACGGGGATTGAACCCGTGACCTCTCGCTCTACAAGCGAGCGTTCTTCCGGCTGAACTACAGCCACCGACAGAAGAATGCCTGAGGACCCTCGCCTTCGGCGTCGGCCAGGCAGCGTAAGCCAATCGTGCAGGCAGGAAGGCCCTCAGATTTCGGCTATGGGTAGGGAACGGTCAGTCGTATCTGCCTTTGCTCACAGATTGCTGGCTCTTCCAGGGCAGCGCCTGTGCGCGCCCGGCGCTCTGTGGCTGCGGCTGACGCTGGATATGGGCCTGGAGAGCCTATGCGCGCCGCCACCATTGTCCGCCAAACACATGCAGGACCAGGCCCGCAAAGACCAGCGCGGCCCCCAGGACTTTGCCGGGCGGAAAGGCCTCGTGGTACGCCAGGGCGCTGGCGAGAAGACCAAACACTGGCACCAGGAGTGACAGGGGAGCCACGCGGGCCGCGCCGTGCTGCTGGATGAGCGCGGCCCACACCCCAAAGCCCAGGACGGTGTTGCCCAGGCCCATAAACAGCACAGCGGCCCAGAACCCGGCGCTGCTGTGGGTGAGGGTGCGTGCCACGGCGTCCCAGCCGTTCGTGAGCCCGGCCAGCAGGGCCAGCGGTACCGGCGGAATCAGGGCGCTCCAGACCACAAGCGAGAACATGTTCGCGCCGCCCGAGGCCCGGACCAGCAGGTTGCTCACCGCCCACCCGAGCGCGGCCAGCAGGGTGAGCAGCAGGCTGAGCGCTGTGAGGTCCCCGCCGGACAGCGCCCCGATAACGCCCATACCGCTGAACGCCAGGGTGATGCCCAGCACCTGCCACGGCTGCACGCGTTCGCCCAGCAAGCGCGCGGCCAGAAGCGCAGTGAAGAAGGCCTGCATCTGCATCAGCAGAGAACCAAGTCCAGCGCTCATGCCCAGCTGAATGGCCAGGTACAGCAGGCCGAACTGCACCACACCCACGGCCAGCCCGTAGCCCCACAGCAGGCGGGCGGGCAGGCGCGGCCTCGGCACAAAGAACACCGCAGGCAGCGCCGCCACCAGAAACCGCAGGGCCGCCACCAATAGAGGCGGGGCATCGGCGACGCTCCACTTGATCACGATGAAGTTCACGCCCCAGATGCCTGTGATAAGCAGCGCCAGGAGCAGGGCGCGGGCGTTTAGTGGAGCAGGGGCACCCGTCATGCGCGGGAGTATACGCTCCGGTTCCGGCTCCCACGTTCAGCACGGCTGGGCATGGCTCGGCCCTGAGTTGAGGTGGGAGTGGTGCGAGGCAAGGGAGGGTCCAGGCCCCGTAGACGCCCAGCAGATTCAGAGACGACACTTGGTCATGGCAGGTGAGCCTCCCGCGGCTGTGTGGGTCACTGGGGAACGGTCCTTCAGCTGCTGTCGTATCTCGTGGCATGAGACCAAAAACGAAGCTCCCGTTGAGTCTTGGCATCGGCGTGGCTCTGGGCGTGGCGGTCGGGACGGCACTCGGCAATATTGGGATTGGTGTCGCGCTTGGTACGGCGCTAGGAGCTGGCATAGGCGCGGCTATGGACGGCAGCAAGAAGAAATCCTGAGGCATACCGAAACGGTGAATGGGTGCTAGAGAGTCTTTCTGCCCTATACACAGACCAGATGAAGACCGGTTCACTCGACTGGCGGGCATGGGCGATGCCGCTCACCCACAGTGCATGACATGACAACGCTAAAGACGCTGAAAGACCTGTACGTTGAGCAGCTCCGCGACCTGTACTCTGCCGAGACCCAGCTCCTGGCGGCGCTGCCCAAGATGGCGGCGGCAGCCACGGACATTCAGCTTCAAACAGGCTTTGAACGGCACCTGGACCAGACGCGCGTGCAGGCTCAGCGGCTGGAGGGGCTCTTCAAGGAGCTGAACCTTGATCCTGGGGGCCACACCTGCAAGGCCATGCAGGGTTTGATTGCTGAAGGCGATGAGATGATCAAACAAGACGCGATCCCTGCCGTCAAGGATGCCGGTCTGATTGCTTGTGCGCAGCGGGTTGAACATTATGAAATCGCCGGCTACGGCACGGTGGTGCGGTATGCGGAAGTCCTGCAGCTTCCCCATCACGCTGAGGTACTCCGCACCAGCGAACAGGAAGAAAAGGATGCGGACCTGACCCTGACCGCAGCCGCCACCCCCATCAATCAGGCGGCGCTGGCCTGAGTGGTGAGATGAAAAGTCTTCTGCAAGTGCAATGGGGAAGACCAACGCCATAGGCGTGACACCATCAGCAGTTCAAAGCATCTGGACAGGGAGAAATGCCTGTCCATCTTTCTAGTCTTTGGCCGTCTGCTCTTACCTGATCTTGTTGCCCAGAGTGGAAAGCAGTCCGTTGTCAGAAGAGAAGTCAGCTCAGCCTGGAAAAACGCTATTGGGGTGGTCCTAGGGGTGTGACTGGAGCAATCAGCAGTGAAGGAAAAAGAAGAAAACCCCGCCTGGGGCGAGGTCTTTCCTGGTGGGACGTGTAGGACTTGAACCTACAACCCGCTGATTAAAAGCACAATGCGCGGGTGTTCGACGGGGGAGGCGGTTCTGAGTAGTGCGGAGCTGGGGCTGCGCTGAGCGCGGATTTCTGGCCTCTATGCATTCTGGCTGGGGCAGGTGGGGTAGGGGTGATTCTGTGGGGGGCGTTTGCAAAGCGTTTGACAGCTCCACCCTACTTCACCTCACCCGGCCCGCGCATGGCGTACCATTTAGGGCATGAGCGCACCCCGCCTCCTATCGAGCCCCTCACGTATGAACGTGGGCGGGTACCGGGTGGCGGTGCGCGGTAGTGGGCTAGCTTTTTGGGGTGAGCATTATTTAGGACAAGTACATAGGGCCGAGGCGTTGCGCCTTAGGCAAACTCTGGCAGTGGTTTGTGTATGGCCGCCCGCATTAGACGGCACAGTGGCCCCTGACGGCTCGCTGACCCTGCACCCCGAGGCGTGGCGAGCCCGTCATTACAGGCGGGCTGTCATGTGCGGGGCTGGGGTGTACCGCCTGGGCCTCTGGGCGTTCCTGGCCGCACGGCGGGGCCTGCAGTTCACGGCCCCTGAGCCTGGGACGAGCCCCCAGCCCCACTGGGTACAGGTGCGCGGCTTTGCTGACATTCCCACCCGTGTAGAGCGGGGCGGCTGGGGCGGCGTGCCTAGAACCATCACCATAGAGCCCATGAAGTTCTGCACCTTGGACGAGGGCACCGTCCATGAAGGCGGTCTGACCCTCAGCGTGAGCGAGTGGCGCACCCTCGCGCACGCCAACGCAGTGATGAAGGGGGCTGGGGTATATCAGGCAGGCCTCTGGGCGTTCCTGGGCAGCGCTCAGCGGGCTCACCCATCTAAGCCCCTACTTGTGCAGCGGGAGAGCGTCAATAGAGCGCCCGCCTTTCACGACTGGGGGAGCAGATCACAGAAGTTCCACCGGGTATACGTTCAAGGCTGGGAATACAGGCGGGTAGGGAAGCCGCGCCCGGTTCCGCTGAAATGGGGCATGTGGAAGGCAAGCCCCTGGGCGCGTCAGGGTCTAAGTACATGGGTTGTTGAGCCTGTGGCGTTCCGTTCCCGCCTGATGCACGCACGGGGCATATGGGGCTCTGCCGCAGACTTGGCTAAGTTGCCCGCACCGGTTGACTTTCCCCCCGCCCTGAACGCTATGGGCGGCTACGTCGAGCAGCTCGGGCCATACACCGTGAGCCGTGTGCGGGCCAGTTCCCCCAGGTGGCGCGGTACGGCGAATCACAAGCGCGAGACTCGCATGCTTGCCTTGCTTGCCTTGCGTGGCGAGGGTTGGAACTGGAGTAATAAGCACGGCTGGAAGTACCCCAAGCTCAAGGGCTTTGCAGATAAGTACCACCGTGAAGTAATGCGGGCAGGGGGCCCGCGCGTCTGGGCGGGGAACATGGTGCGATTGCTTGACGCGAGCGGCAATGCCCCAGCCATGCGGCGGGATGTGAACAAACGCCTTCGCTCGCTCGCGGTGTACTACCGTGAAACCCTCGCCCAGATACTCGCGGCGTTCAGGAAACTACGCGGGCAGACCGTCGGGCACGCGCTGGCGCTGTTCCTCTGTATGGCACGGGCTGCGTACCGCGAGGCATGCAAGCTGGGGCGCAGTCACCGTCCCCGTCGAGCCCCGCGCCCGTGCCGTTCACTTGCAAGGCCAAAACCCCCAGCCGCCCCCCTCGCACCTCCCGCGCTGTAGTTGCTGCCCAGCGCTCGCCCTCGCGTACACCGTGAGGCGCTGAGCACCGGGGCAGGGTTTCGACGCGCACGCCCAGCCGTGCCACGCACCTGCCCAGCAACACGCCCAGCGCGGCCCGAACACGCACCATGACACCGGGCACGCCTGCGGTACACCGCGAGGCGCACATATGACCTTGAGCAACACCCCCAGCGGGCACATCCCCCGCACCCCCAGCACTGCCCGGAAACTGAAACAGACCTACACCCTGCAAGAACTCGACACCCTGCCCGTGCTTGACGTGGCAGAGGTGGCCCAGCTTCTCAGGATTACCCCGGACACCGTGCGGCGCGAGATCAAGGCCGGAAGCCTGCAGGCAGAGAATTACGGCAGCGGCACCCGGCCCGTGTACCGCATCCCCCGCGAGGCCCTGCAGCGCTGGCGCGACTCGCGCACCGTGACCCCCGACACTCAGGGGCGCAAATGAAAGTGCCCCGCTGGGCGGCGGGGCTGCAGGCGGGCGGGCACTACACCGGTAGCATAACGGAACGGTTGACGGGGGGTGCGTCGCAACGTGCACCCGTTAAAAACAACCCTCAGAAACCCCTGAAACCCCACCGTCTACTCTCCTATTCGGCTGGGACGGCAAAAAACAGTAGAGGTTTTGGATTTTCAAAACCCCCCCAGTTTCCCCCCGAAACCTATCCCGCTACTCGCCACCACTCGCCCACCCAGGCGCTCCACGCGCAGAAAGGCGCGCTCAGTCGTGAAAACCTCACGCGGGCCGCGCTGGGTGCGTGCGGAGTAGGCCGGGGAGTTTCCGGGGGGCGGGTGTTCTACTCCCGGCACACCACCACCCCCAGCGGGGGGCGCTCATGACCGGCGCTCACGTCATGGCGGCCCCCACGGCGGCCCGCGTTGCCCAGGGTGAGGCGCTCGCCCGCTGGGCGGTGCTCGTGCCCGTTCCTGCAGGCACGAAAGGCCCCCGCGCGGAAGGCTGGGATAAGGACCCCGCCCAGTGGATTACTACCCCGGAACAGGCCCGCGCGTACCTCACGCGGCACCCTGGGGCGGGTGTCGGACTCCTGCACAGTGAGGCGCAGACGGCAACCCTCGACATTGACCATGACGGGGCCGTGCTCGCCCTCGCGGCGGTGGGCGCTGACCTGCAGGCGCTCCTGAACGGCAACCCGTACCGGGTGCGGGGTAAGAAAGGCGAGAAACCCGTGTACCGCGTGCCGGACGGCCTGAGCCTGAAACGGCGGGCGCTGAGCTGGCCTGACCCCAGCGGCAAGAAAGGCCCTGGGGGTCGGGTGCGGCCCGTGACCATCTTTGAACTGAGGGGCGGGCCGGGGTGTCAGGACGTGATGCCGCCCAGTATTCACCCAGAAACGGGCGAGCCTTACGCCTGGGTGGGCCCAGTGCCTGCGTCCCTCGATGACCTGCCCGCCCTACCGGACGTACTGCTGAGCCTCTGGGAACGCTGGGCGGCCCTTGAGCCCGTCATGCGCGCCGCCTGCCCCTGGGCCCCTGCCCAGGCCTCAGAACCGGCAGCGCGTGACCTCGCCCGCCTGGGTAGCGCGGCGGGCGAGCACGGCGGCGGGGTGGTAGACACGTTCAACGCCTCGCGCTCACTTGCCGAGGTTCTGGGCGCTGCAGGGTATACAGGCCCCCAGCGCGGCCCCTGGGTATACCCCGGCAGCTCGACGGGGCAAGCAGGCGTCAGGCTGCGCCCAGAACGCACCCCGCGCGGCGCTGAGGTGGTGATGAGCTGGCACGCGGCTGACCCGTTGGGGGACGGCCTGCCGCGTGACGCCTTTAGCGTGTGGGGGCTCTTAGAGCATGGCGTGAACCTGTACGCGGCCCCCCCTGAGCAGGTGCGCGAGGTGGTGAAGGCTGCCGCGCGGCACCTAGGCTTGCCGGAACCGGAACGGGGCCGCGCTGCCGGGGTCAGACCTGGCACCCCAGCCCTGGACCTGCCCGCGCTTGACTGGGGCGAGGTGGGGCCCCTGCCTGACCTCGCGGCCCCGGTGCCCTGCCTGCCCCCGGAACTGTTGCCCGCCCCGCTCGCCCGGTGGATACAGGCTGAAGCGCGGGCGGCAGGTCTGCCGCTCGAGATGGTGGCCGCCCCCGTCATCGTGGGGGCCGGTGGGCTCATCGGGCACCGGCTCACCCTCAGGAACGCCCGCAACGCCCCAGCGGTGCCCGCGAACCTCTGGGGGGCGATCTGTGGGCCGCCCAGCATCAAGAAAAGCCACGCCCTGAACCTGGGGGCGGCGGCCCTGAACCGTCTGCAGCGCTTCGCGTTTGAGGCGCTCGACGCCCAGCGGGGCGAACTGGACGCCCACCGCGAGAAAGTCACGGCCCACCGTGACGCCCTCGCCCTCAGGGTGAAACATGCCGCCCAGGGCAAAGGCGGGCAGAACGCCCCCACCATGCCCACGGATGAGGAACTCAGCGCGGCCCGTGAAGCGGTGCAGGCGGCAGAGGTGGCCCTCATTCCAGCGCGGTACGTGGTGAACGACTCGACGGTTGAAAAGCTGGGCGAGATCATGGCCCAGAACCCGGACGGGGTCACGCTGGTCAAGGATGAACTCACCGGCTGGCTCAGAACGTTTGACAAGGCGGGCCGCGAGGCTGACCGGGCCGCGTGGCTTGAGTTTTGGAACGGCACCGGGTCAGTGACGGTAGACCGCATGAGCCGGGGGACGCTGTACATCCCTAGGGCGTGCGCGGGCGTCATCGGCACCATTCAACCGGGCCCGCTCGCGGTCATGCTGGGCGAGCTGCAGGGCGCGGGGGACGGCTTGCTGCAGCGGTTTCAGGTGTTCATCTGGCCGGATACGTTTCCCCCGTTCAATCAGGCAGCCCAGCGGGAAACTATTCCTCAAGCGGTGCGGGATGAGGCGGCGGCGGTACTTGACGCTCTGCCGGGGCTCACCCTCGACGTGCTCGGCACTGAGGGCGCACCTCTGACTTACACCCCAGAGGCCCAGGCGGTGTACGACGCCTGGGAAGTGCAGAACGCGGCCCAGGCCCGCGACCTGAACCGGGGCGAGGCGTACCGTGCGCACCTGGGGAAACAGCCGCGCACGTTTGCCCAGCTCGCTGCGGTGTTTCATGCGCTGGGCGTGGCAGCGGCAGGCGGGCCCCAGACACACCCCCACCCGGCCCAGGTGGGTGAGGTGGCCGCGCTGCAGGCTCAGGCGTGGTGTGAGTACCTCGCGGCCCACATTGAAAAGCTCTGGGGTGAAGGGCGGCGGCGTGACGTGCTTGACGCCCGCGAGGTGCTGCAGCTCATCGAGCGGGGCCGGGTGCTCGACGGTCAAAAGCTGGGCGAGGTGCGGCGCGTGCTGGCCGACAGTCGCGCTGCCCTTACTGGTGAACGGCTGCGGGCCGCGCTGGGGGTGCTGCAGGCCTGCGGCGCGGTGCGTGTCGAGCGGGGCGAGCCGGGGCCCAAAGGTGGGCGGCCCCTGGAAACCCTGCGGATACACCCGGACGCGCTGCAGGCCCTCGACGTGAGCGGGGCGGGGGGTGAGGCGTGACCTTCAGTTCACCGGCCCTCGACCGGCTGCGGGCCCTGCAGGAGGCTCAGGCCCCAGCGGCACCCCAGCCCACCCCCGGCGCGGCCCCAGCGGTGCCGCCTGCGCCGCTCACGGCTGCGCCGCTGCCCAGTGTGCCCCCAGTGCGGCACCGCCCTACCTCTTGCCCCCCGGCACCGCCTCAGGCCCCCACGCCCCGCCCCCCTGGGCGGCCCAGCATCGAGGCGAGGGCTCACATGGCGGGGCACTGCGGCACCTGCAGGGCGTTCACCCTCGCCCCAAGTGAGGGCCGCTTTATGGGCGTGTGCTCGCACGGACGCGGCGCGTTTGACGCCTGGGCGCGGCACTCGGGGCCGCCAGTGGTAATACATGAGGCGGCCCGGTGCATGACAGAGCCGTTTCCGCGCTGGGCGCTGCGCTCCGGGGTCACGGCTCACCCTGATACGGACATGCCGCGCGGGGGAGGCGCATGACGGGCCCTGACCTCGACGCCTGGAACGCAGAAAAGAAACGGCTCAGTGAACGTGAGGGCCTGCCCCTATTCCGGGCCGGTGAAGTCTGGTGGTGCTCGCTGGGCGTGGGAGTGGGCGTCGAGATCACCGGCAAAGGCGCACAGTTCAGGCGGCCCGTCATCGTGCTCCGCAAGCTGGGCCCCGCCGGGTGCATCGTGGCACCCCTCACCACGCGGCCCCGTGAAGGGGACTGGTTTCACCCGCTCAACTGGGGACAGGGGCCGCGGTGGGTGATGCTGAATCAAATGCGTTTCGTGAGCGCTACGCGGCTCAGTAACCGCATGGTGACGCTGAGCGCGGCCCAGGTAAACGCGGTGCGGGCCTCCCTGCGGGCGTTCTGGCAATTCTGAAATCGTCACCCCCCGCCGTTGAGGGCGGGGGGCTCAGTGGGTTTCCCCAAAATCACAGGGAGTCTACCAAATGACCGGACGAATGAACGGCGTCACCTGGGCTGTGCTCGACGTGTACGCCCAGACCTTAGAAGGGCAGAGTGTTGAGGGCCTGCGCAAGCACCTCAGGCGGGCCGCCCCATTGAAACGCCAGCAGAACACGGCGCGGGTGACGGCGGCGGGCCTGGGCGCACTCGACGAACGCGGCACCCTGACGCCCCAGGGGCTCACGGCAGCGCGGGCCGCTGTAAATCGCCTGAGGGCGGGGCCGCACTGGGGGCAGCCGTGAGGGTGCGGCAGCCTGCAGCAGTAGACCCGTTGATCTGGAAACGCCTGCCGCGCGGGGCGCGGCTCGCCCTTGCCCCCCACTACGCCCGCACCTCAGCGCGGCGTGAGGCCCTACAGCGGGCAGCCCTCAGTCACTCAGAACAGCAGTTACGGCGTGCCCTCGCCATTCTGGAAGGGCCCGCGTCAGGGGGCGAGCATGAAGGGTGAAAGTACAGAACAAACCCCGGCCCAGGTGGGCGAGGTGCTGCCTCCAGAGGGGGACGCGCGGGCCCTGAACGCCCAGACGCACGGCATGACCTCTGAGCAGGTGCCGCCCCATGAGCGGGCCGCTTACCTGGGGCACGTTCAGGCGGTGCGCTCATCGAGCGGGGCGCGGGGGTACCTACAGGAATGCCTATCGGATAGGGCCGCGCTGGCACTGTGGCGGCTCGAGCGGGTGGCGCGGTATGAGGCGGCCCAGGTAAGCGCTCAGCGGCGCAAAGCCCTGCAGGACATTCACACGGGGGATGAGTACGGCCCAGCCGCCCAGGTCACGCGGGCGTATGACGCTCTCTCAAGGCTGACCCACGAAACCCCAGCGGCCCACCGGGCGGCCCCAGACCTCGCGGAACGCGGCGCGGCCCGGCATGACGCCTACGCCCTGACGCTCGACGGCTGGGGGGCAGGGGGCCGCGCTGAGGGGCTCGACGTGAACACTGCCGACCATCTGGGCGCGGCACTCGCGGAACTGTTGCAGAGCAGCGGGGCCCGCGCGGGGGACATGGTGCGGGCCATGATGGGCCGCCCACCCAAACGCGGCGAGGCCCTCAGTGTCGAGGGGGGCGAGTGGGTGTATGAACCGGATGAGGTGCCGGGCCTCTTACAGTTTGCCTGTGAGCGGTGGAGGGATATGGCCCCGCGCATTCTGGGCAGTCTCGCCCAGCGCGAGCGGATGAAAGCAGAGGCGATCAGGGCCGCCCAGCGTGAAGCCCTGGCGGCTGCAGGTGACGCGCTCGCACTCGCAGAGGTGCCGCCCACCCAGGTGCTCGAGAAGGTCACGCGGTATGAGGCACACCTCGAGCGCGTGCTCTACCGGGCCCTGCATGACCTGGAAGCGCTGCGGCGCGAGGCAGAGGGGAAGGATTCACCCGGCCCGCTGCGGGGTGTGCTCGACGCCCAGGGCGAGCTCTGACGCCCAGCGCGGCCCATGCAGCCCCCTGGCGTCACTGCTGGGGGGTATTTTCTGGGTTTCAAACCTGGGAAACCGCGAGCGCGTTTGAAACGCGACCGGCGCGGCGGTGAACACTGAGGGCCGGGAGAATCCGCCAGTGTCAACAGGTGGGCCCCACCCTCGCGGCAGGTTTCTGCCGTGCTGGCCGGTGCCCAGCGGGTGCAGGGCGGGCGTGATTCACGGGGGCGTGTTTCATGCGGGACCGGGAACGTTTGCCGCCGTTCT
The DNA here is from genome assembly GCF_020166395.1 of Deinococcus betulae. Taxonomy (NCBI): domain Bacteria; kingdom Thermotogati; phylum Deinococcota; class Deinococci; order Deinococcales; family Deinococcaceae; genus Deinococcus; species Deinococcus betulae. The sequence continues at coordinate 107,279 of NZ_JAIQXU010000007.1, forward strand.
GGGGGGCGTTTCCTGCAGTTTGGGGCTGCGCTGGAGGGCAGGTGGGGCGGTGCTGGCCTGCAGGGTGCCCAGGTTTCCCCCAGAACGGGGGCAAACGTTCCTCGTTTGCTGCCCCGCGTGCGGCAGGTGGTGGGGGTCTCGCTCTGGTCTGAGCCTAGGCCTCGCTGGGTATGTTTGACCCGGCACCCCTGCAGGCCCCGCGCGACTTGGGGGCGGTGATAGATCCCAAACGGGGCGCGGGTGTTGCGCTGGGTGTGAGTAGCATCGTCCAGGCGTTCTGCGGGGCCGTACCCTGAGGCATGGCAGCGGGCAGAAACTACCAGAGAAAAGGCGACCCGTTCACTCTCAAGGTGCAGCGGGGCGAGGGGCCTCCGTGTGTGCAGCGCTGGGAGCGGCAGGGCACTGGGCGGGTGTACTTTACGCGCGTGCCGGTTCACCGTTGCAGTGTGGTGCGCGTCGAGATGCTGGCCCAGGCGGTGCGTGAGCACACGGCCCGCGCGGGCGAGCTGCACCCCCAGCCGGTGAACCCTGAGCAACTCGCGGGGGTGCTGGTATTCGACTGGACTCCCAGCGCGGCCCGTGTGCGGGTGCTGCCATCGAGTACCGCCCTGCCGAGGCCGGGTACGGTGCGCCTGACCCTGAGCACCTCGCGCACCGGGCGCGGCGGGGTGGGGGTGCGGTTCTGGGTGGTGTGCCCCAGGTGCTCGCGGCCATGCGGGGCGGTGTACGCGAGCACCTGGGGGGCAGCGGGCCGCCTAGATGCGGAGCAGCATGTGACCGGTTGCCGGGCGTGCCTAGGCCTCACGGATGAGTCACAGCAGAGGCATAAGTGCCTCGACTGGGCGGGCGCGGTGGACGGCTCGCGCAAGTACGCCCCCGACCGACTGGGGTGGTACCGGCCCCGCTCCCCCTACACCGTGGCGCGGGCAGCCTACGTATTCCGGGCGAGCTGTGCACGGGCCCTGCCAGGGTTTTTTGAGAAGTCCCAGCGGTGAAGCGTAGGCCGCGCTGGGGGGCTAAGTGTTGTGCAGCTCGCCACCATGCAGAACGTTTAGCGGCACACTTAGAGGGATGAGCAGAGGACGCGGGCGAGTCATGCGGGGTGTACTGGGGGCGCTGGGCGGCCCGGTGAAGCTGAGTACCCCGGAAATCTGCGGGGCCGTCTTTCCGCATGGCGGCACTGCCGCGCACCTGTCGAGCGTGCGGCGAGCCTTGAGGGTGCTGCACGCTGAGGGGGTGGTGTGCTGCCTGGGGGCTGACCTGGGCGGGTTCAAGGTGTGGTGTCTGCGCTCACGGCGGCACCTGTTGGACGCTTACGGACAGCCCCATGGCGGGGTGACACTAGGCGAGTTGCTGGGCACGCGCGGTAACTGGGTGACGCGTGCCCTTCTCTCGAGCCGCTGAACAGAGGGCCAGCTGTACGCGGGCACTGCCGGGGTTCTTTGAGAAACTCGGCCCAGTGGTGTTCGGCATGAAAGCAATCTATTGAGAACGTCCTAGGTTCGACTGGTACATGACCGCGGGGATCCTGTCTGCGTGTAAGATCGTGCTGAGTACGAGGGTCCATTGTTGGATTTTGCTGTTTAGCATGTTTTCACTTTTCGGCGTCTCACACGCCGCTGAACAGCCTCTGGCGAGTTTGACGAGATAGCAAGCCTGATAGCCCTCTCAACCGCGGCAGCCTGTATGGCGGCTAATATCAATCGAGAGTTACAAGAAATTTTAAGAGTATCGAAGAATTGGCTTGCTGGGAATGTTGTTACGTTTTATTGTTGAGCTTGTTTTAGGAGGTAAGAATGGCGGTAGCTGTAGCGGTAGTCAACTTAAAGGGTGGGGTAGGAAAGACGGCGATTTCTGTGAATTTTGCTGCATATTGCGGAATAAATGGTTTGCGGACTCTGCTAATAGATCTTGATCCTCAAACTAATGCCACTCTTTCGTGCATAGATGTAGCGACTTGGCAGAATCATGCCACCAACAAAGGAACGGTAGCTGACCTATTTGGACTTCGAAAGCTCGCCTCGGCACAGGGTAGAAGCAAGATTGCTTCTGAAGTAGTTATGAAGTCCGTGTTTCCACTTGTTGATTTGATCCCATCGCACCTTGACCTGTTTACAATGGATTTAGAAATGTCTGGCGCTACGGCAAGGGAATTTAAAATACAGAAAGCCGTAAGAGAAATAGAGGATAATTACGATGTAATTGTTTGTGATTGTCCACCAAACCTTACTATACCTACTCAAAATGCTCTAGTTCTGTGTTCCAAGTATGTGGTTCCAGTGTCGCCTGACTACCTGTCAGGACTTGGAGTGGGATTGCTTCTGGGTCGTATAGCAGAGTTCAAAGACGATGCTCAGTTAAATATAGATTTAGCAGGAATAGTCATATCTAGGGTTGGTCGCCCTGCTCAACATCGTGAAGAAACCGTGGCTTCTCTGAGGGCTACTTTTGGTGGTGATATATTAACTAATCAAATATCCGAAAGAGTTGCGGTTAGTGAGTCGGCATCTAAAAGTAGATCAATCTATGATTCGAGTGATGCAACTGCCATAGCTGAATTCGAAGCTGTTTCTCTTGAATTAAGAGGAAAGCTGGGAATATGAAAACTCACGAGTTAGCAGATTCGTTGATGATTTTGGCTCGGATTCTTAAGTCCTCACCTAGCGTTGAGGTTTCTGACACTATGCCAATTGAATTGACTCGTCAGGAACAATATGTTGCTCCTGATTTGTCTATCAATCTTCATTCTCTGGCTATGCTATCTAAAGTTGACAAGAAACAGTGGATTCAGCTAATAAGTGAAAACAAATATCCCATAGAGGTCCGTCCACGTGACGCCTCAAGAGATATACTCGGTAAACTGTTACGATATTTGGATGAAAACCCGGATGCAATAGAAAAGCTAAGAGTGAACATTGACCAAAAAGGGTCACGGACTTCCGAAGCACTTGATAGAGCGTTACGGCTACTGTTGCCTGAGAAGAATAGATGACGATCTTTGCAGCAGAGGTGGAAGCAAATTTTCTTGCTTTTGATGCTACTTGGTTTAATGATTTGCCTATTTCATTTGGCGCACTTTCGGCGCAATCTCCAATTTATTTAGAGAGCTATAAAAGAATAACATCGTTACAGGGATGGCAAACTGTCCTTGAGAGTAAAATCTCTTCAGGCAGCTTCGCGTATTTCGTCGAAGCCCATAATGATGCCTTGATGTCTCATGTGCTGGCTCGAGTTGGATCCTGGCGTCTTGCTTTAAAGTCATTACGCAGTTTGATGGAGAATACGCTGAAGTGCTTATATTATAAAGATCATCCAGTAGAACTCGAGCTGTCACATATTGATAAACATAAAATTGGTTTTTCTGAGATGATGGTGTATTTTGAAGCACATCCTTTAATTCGGGGGATTGATGATTCTCTCGTTGGTATTCCGACTATAAAATCGGAATACGCAACTTTATCTAAAGCAGTTCATGGATCTGCTATTTCATTTCGTATGACTGGTGCGGCAGCAATACCTCAATTCTGGAAACCTGACGTCGCGGATTTGGGGCGATGGAGCACAAGAGAGCGTTTGACCATTCATAGTTTAAATTTGATCATGATCTCACTTATGAAAGACGAGATTAATGGAGCGAAAGCAGTCAATGCTCGTAAAGCTATTTCGCTTGGTGCGCCTGCCGCGAAATTTGCTGATATCAAAGTTAAACATGGTGTATCCCTGAGAGTTTAATAGAGAGTTTGATCATTATTGAATTTTGACACACGCATCCTATCAAATGAACAGCGGTGCGCCTATATTCAAAGCGCACCGCTGTTCATTGTCTTTACGCCTGGGCTGCGCTGGGGGGGCCGGAGGTGTCGAGATGTGCGAGCATCTGGGCGGCTCATGAAGTGCAGAGTCAGGCCCTCAAAGGTGGCGGCAGCGTCACTGACGGCCCAGCTTGCCCCCTGTAGGCCAGTGCAAGCCCCTATGACAGCCCCGCGCTCGCGGGCGTCGAGTTGCTGCAAGATATGCACGGCAGCCTGAGGGTCACCGTCGAGAGCGTCGAGAACCTCAGCGGTAGTGGCCTGCAGAACTTCACGCCTGAACTCTGCCGCCCACACGCTAACCACGCAGAACGCAGGCACGGGGCGCGGCTCGATTCGGTGCACCTCTGCGGCGATCATGCCTCCATAAAGCAGAGTGTCTTTGTAGTGAGCGAGCACTGAGCCCCGCTGGGCTGAGTTGAGCGCCTGTACCACGCCCCCAGCTGACGCGGTGCGGCTGGCCTGAGGCCCGCTGAGAGTGGGCACCGCTGCCGGGGGGTAAGCATGTCGAGGGCCTGCAGGCGGGCGTGAAGGTGTTGCACCTGGGCGGTGATGGTGTGGGTGAGCGGGTCATGCTGGGTGTGTTCGGTCATGACTGCCCCTCAAAGCTAGTGAGAAGGGCGGCGAGCTGGGCAAGATCAAACCCCAGCGGGGCAGCGGCGGCGGTGATGAGGTGCGGGGGCAGGGCGTACCCCTGGGCCTCAGAGGTGCCGGTGCGGGCGTAGAGCCACGCCCAGCCGTAGGGGCCCCCCGGCTGCAGGTGCAGCGGTTCATGGCGGCTGAGAGTCACGGGCAGGGCGTGCAGCAACTCGAGCACCGCCCCGGTGCCGATGGGCGTGACAGCCTGTACTGTGAGCACCGGGCGGGGTTTCGTGCTGGGCCGGGGGCGGGCCTCATGGGCGAGCGTGAGGGCGTGCGCAGCGTGGGCGAGGTGTTCAAGCTGCGCGGCAGCGGTGGGGGCCTGCAGGGCGAGCCGGGCGTGTTCACGGGCCGCGCTGATATGCCCAGCACCGGGGCCGGTCAGCTCACCCGCGAGGGCGTCGAGCATGTGCGCGAGCAGCTCGCGCGGCCCGAGGTTCATCATGGCGGCCCCCGTCACGCGCGGCCCCGCTGGGGGTGCAAGGCGGCGAGGTGCTGGGCGTTCCAGTCTGAGGCCCGCTGCAGCTCGCCCAGGGTGCAGTCATTCCCCCACATGAGTGCGAGGCCCTGCCCGTCAGGGCTGGGGACAATGGCCCACACCTCAGGGAAGTCAGGCCGGGCCGCGAGCTGCAGGGCCTCACCCGCGCTAAGCGGCTGGCCGTGCGTGTACCCCGCGAGGTGCTCACCCTGAGGGGCTGGGTAGGGGCCTGCCCAGCCCAGGCCCGTGAGCACCGCCTGACCCGCGCGGGTGTCCGGCTCGACGTGAAACGCCACGGTATGTGGGGCGAGTGGGGGCAGGGTATGCGCGGTGAGCACGTCAGGCCCGCCCACCTGGGCGCGGCGGGTGAACGTAACAGGGCGGGGCAGGGTGAGAGGGCGGGGCCCCGAGGTGTGCAGGGTCACGCGGGCCCGCTCAACATGTACAGCGCTCAAGGTGGGGCGGGTCATGACGCGGCTCCCAGGTTCACCGGCTGCCCGTCATACAGGCCCAGGGCCTCAACGAGTTCACGCAACACGCGCACGGCAGGCACGTCGAGCACCTGCCGCCTGCCGTCATGCTCAACGGTGAAGCGGGCCCCACCCAGGCGGGCGAGCGTGAGGCCCTCGAGTTCGTCCCGTGCGTTTGGCAGCGCTGGGGGGGCGCTGAGGGCCCAACACACCCCGGCAGGCAGCACGGTCAGCGTGACGGTATGCCGGGTGGTGTAGCAGGCGAGCGCGAGCGCGGGGCGGCCTGACGCGGTGAGGCTAGCCGGGATGACCTGAGCGGCGGCGAGGCTCACGGCCCCTGGGATGAGGGCGCGGGGTGAGCGGCGGCCCGGTGTGCGGCCCCCAGTCACTGCAGCTCTCCAGTGAAATGCTTCAGTACAGCGCGCTTCTTGCGCACCTGCCTAGGGGTTGAAGCTTTAGGTGCGCTCACGGCGTTTCTCCAGTCCCCACCAGCGCGGCCTGCACTTGGGGCCACAGCTTGGCAGGGACGTGATAGCCCGCCGGTCCCCCCAGCGCGCCTGTGGTCTGCCCCCGGTATCCAGTCAGCAACAGGGTGCGCGCGCCGTCCGGGTGCACAATAGCCAGAGTATCGGTGGCCGCGTGCAGGGTTCGGGCCTGACCATCTCGGCTCACGAAGTAGGGGCGGCGCACGTTGCGCGCCGGCTCGGCGGGGCGCCATTCGGCCAGCGTGGGCAGATCCGCGGCGGCCACCTCGGTGCGCAGGGCGGGCACGGGCGGCGCCAGCTCGTGGGGCGCGCGGTAAGTCCAGCGCAGGGCACGCAGGGTTCGGGCGCGGTAGGCGTCGCCGTACTCGTCGGCCAGATCAGCGCCGGTCAGAGTGTTCACGATGGCGGCCAGGTCCTCGAACGGCACACCCGCGCGGGCCCAGTGGGCAGCCCACGCGCCGATGAGGGGCGCGGCCAGGGCAGCCAAGTGCTGCTCAGCGGCTCGGGCCTGTGCTCGCCAGGTGAAGCAGGCAGGGCACAGGATCAGCTCCGGTGCCCCTTCGATGGGCGACAGGGGCAGGCCGGGGGCTGCGCCGCAGTCTTCGCAAGTGCTCCAGGGGGCAGGGATGGGGCGAGGGCCTTCGGTGGTCGCTGGGTGGGGCATGGTCGCTTCCTTTGGGGGTCAGGTGGCGAAGGGCAGAGGCCAGGACAGGGCCGCCGGTGAACAGGGCAGCTAGAGGGTGAAGGTGAATGGGTGGGACGGCGTGAACGGCGAAGACACAGCTCAGGTACAGGGCCAGACACAGGCGCGTCATGGAGTGGGGTGTCCTTCGGGACGTGGGGGTGTGAGCCGGATTCACACCCCTGAGGGTTCAGGCCGCCAGGCTAGGGAAGGTGGCGCGCAGGTAGCCCCAGACCTGCCGAGCTTCCCGCTCTGTGAGCGCGGCCAGGCTGGACACGGGGCGCTCTAACGCGGTTTCCGCAAAGCCGCAGTGCTGACCACTGGGCACGCCGGCGCAGGCCATGAGGCGGTGCAGCTTGGCCGCGCGGGGTTTGCCCAGGGGCGCTGGGGCCAGGGTTTGGGCCGTGACGGTCACGGTGTCGGCGCCGCGCAGAATGCGCAGGGCGTCTGCCAGGTCTGCGGGCTGGCCGTTCACGGTGGCCTCGATACCGGCGGGCGTGCGGGTCAGCGTGACGGTGGCCTGCACGGTGCCCCAGTCTTCGCCGTGAGCGCGGCAGTGGGTCTCGGTGGCCCAGGTACGTGTGAGGGCAGGAGTGGTAGTGTGCATAGTGCTCCTCTCTATAGGGGGTGGAGTCAGTCAGGGACGCGGAATCTTGGCGGAAGAAGCGTCTCTTTCTGCTGAATCAATGTTACCAGTTACAGACTACTAGGTCAACAGTAGCCGCTAATCATCTGTAAGTGTTAAGTTTGTGGAATGAACGAAGAGATACGAGCGAAAGTGGATGCCCGCCTGAGAGAGAAGGGGCTGAGCCGCGCCGACCTAGCCCGGGCCACGGGGAAGACGCCGCAGGCTATAACTCGTGCTCTCAACGGCGGTAAAGACAGTGGCAGCGCACCACCCGTGTGGGCCGCCATCCTTGAAGCACTTGATCTGCACTTAACGGTGGAGCCAGAGAAGGGTGAATCAAAAAAAGCGAACTCTTAGCCGTACACGGCTGAATTTCACTGGTTAAATGGTTTAACCCTGGCGCCCCAGCCCTGGCCGGAGGCTGATTTTTATGGCGTATAGAACGCCATTTGCTACAGGACAGGCCATACGTAGGAGCGTCAACATTGCCACTCGACGCTGCCCTGTCAGTTCTTCCGACAGCAGTTCGCTCAGGCAGTTCCCTTGAGTGCTTCATAGCGCTGGAGAGTGGCCGTTAATTGCCGGAGTGCTTGTCGGGTGGCCTCGACTTCGGCTTCCGGCAACCATTCGAGTTGCACCTGATGCGCCTGCGCCGCCGCCGTATTCAGACGGTCCAAGATCGGCTGGCCCTCTTCGGTTAACACCAGCAAGGGTGACGTGCGGTGGTCTGGGTTGGCCTCAAAACGCACGAGCCCGTCCCGTTCCAGGTCCCCCACCACCCGCTGGACGTTCTGGCGGCTGACGCCCATCCGGCGGGCCACCTGCGGCACCGTCAGGCGCTGGGCCGCAATCGTGTACATCGTTTGCCAGCGCACTTGTGTTTGGTGCTCAGTGCCAGCGATCAGTTCCCCCACTCGCCGGGCCGCACCGGCGGCTTCGTAGAGGTCAGCCATGAGGGCATCCATCACATCTGGGCCCGCCCACTCTGATTTGACAACATGTTGCTGTTTCGGCATGATGTTTATATCTTTGCATGACGTTGCCGGGATGTCATGCCTCTTTTCCTCTATGAGGTGCCTATGTCCATGCTTGACCGTCTCGAAGCCGCTCAGCAGCGTGCCGCTACCATCCGCCCTAAGGTCGGCGGCTTCCCCTACCTTGCGGAATGTCTACGCCAGATCGGCGTGCAGCGAGTGGACTGTGATGTCCCTGCTTTCTCCATGCTCTACGTCACAGTGGAAGGGTCGGTGCTAGAACAGGGGCCACCACTCGCCCAAGGCAAAGCCGTGGTGCCGCCCTTCCAAGAGGCTGCCTTGGTGGCTACACTCCGGGCGGATCAGGCCGGCGAAACGACGTTCCCGGAATTTATGGCCGGTAGCTGGCAAGCCGGGATCGTGCGGTATCAAGTGGATCTGAAAGGCCGTACCTGCACTTATATAGGCGTCAACGGCGAGCAGTACATTGAGCATTATCCACACGTTGAACTCCCTAAATAAGCTTCTAAAGCCCCCGCCAAGGGGGCTATTTCGTTTGGGAGATTGTTTCTCCTCAAATGGGAGTGCACTCAATAAAGACATTCAGAATCACCCCTTGTGCTGTGCAACTGCTTCAAAACGATGTAGGCTTTCACGCATGCCGTACATCAAATTGAGTGAACAGATCGAGAAGCTGACCAACGCGCAGCGCAGCGACGCCTTTATCAAGCAGTTCCGTGACGCGGTGCGTGAAGGTAAGATTGACGCCGCTGATCTGCCGAGCCGCTTTGAACTGCCCAAGCAATTCAGCCGCCGAGGCAGTGACGAGACATACAGCAAGACCGTGCGCGATATGGTCTTTGATCACACGCCCGAGTTTGACGCTTGGTTTGACGAAACCAATCAGGGCCTGAACACGGGTCGCCGGGGCAGCAAACCCAAGGCGACGCTGGAGAACATTGAAGCGGGCCTAGTGGACTTTAAAGAACTGGCCGCCGCAACGCGCGCCAAGATTGAAGCCAGTTATAGTAAGGGTCAGGCACTCGGCAAGAGCCGGAGTGGTGGCGCCAAGAAGCCTGGCCGCAAAGCCAAGAAGTAAGACGCTCCTACATGACATGGCCCCCAGAGATGGGGGCCTTCTTTACCGCCATTCACCGCCATCTGCCGCCATTCCGCCCACGCTCGCCAATACATTCCCCGATCTTCAGGCACCGTTCTGCCTCCGCGCCGATCCATAGAGCAGCGATGATGCAGCCATGTCCACAGCACCGCTGCCGCCACTGACCGATGTTCAGGCCCGTATCCTCCGCGCCATGGTACGTGAGGGGGCCAAGAGCGCGGGGGAAGTTCATACAGCGACAGGGCTCAGCGCGGAGCTGACCTTCCTCACCAGCTTGCTCTTCAGTCACGGAGAACAGGCGTGGGAAGCGGCGCTTACGGCCTATGACCATGCGGCTGAACGGCGTTTGGGAACAGAGCCTGGGACGCAGCCTTAGCCGCCGGCTGAGCTCTCCAAGCGAAAGGCGACACCTGTGAGCCAACTCCGTCCTTTGCCTGACGACGCCCGGCCAGAGACGGGACAGGCTGCGCGCATGCCTCGCCCCCTCTGGCGCACGCTCTGGCACTTCACGCTGAGCCAAGTCGCCGCCTGCACCTTTGCCTTCGCCGTGGTCGCCTTGCTCCTGCTGTCCCGCACGCTGCCTCTGGCCCAGTGGGGGGTGCCCCGGTACGATTTCCTGCTGCTCGGCTGCCTCTTGGTGCAGCTGATCTTGGTGACCATTCGCTTCGAGACCATGCGGGAAGCCGGCGTCATTCTGCTGTTTCACCTGCTGGGTTTCTTTCTCGAAGCTTTCAAAGTGGCGCGGGGCGGCTGGGCCTACCCGGAAGAGGCCTGGAGCAAGGTACTGGACGTCCCTCTGTACGCCGGGTTCATGTACGCCAGTGTGGGCAGTTACGTGGCCCAGGCCTGGCGCCGCTGTCAGCTTCAAGTGGAAGGTGTGCCACCACTGCGCGTTCAAGCTGCCCTGATCGCCGCCACATACCTGCATTTCTTCCTGGCGCCCAGTGTGGCGGTCCGGCTGGGGGTGAGTCTCGCCCTGGTGCTGGCGTACCGGCGAGCGGCCGTCACGTTCACTGTGGCGGGCGAAGCCCACCGAATGCCGCTGCTGCTGGCCTTCGTATTGATCGGCGGCTTCGTGTACCTGGCGGAGAATCTGGCAACGGCGCTGGGGGCGTGGGTCTACCCGTATCAAGTGGGCGGGTGGCAGCCGGTGGCGCCGGCCAAATGGTGGGCCTGGGGGCTCATGACCACGCCGGCTTTTCTGGTGGTCTCAGCTCTCAAGACGTGGGAGGCTCGCCGTTCGCTCGGAGTGCTGAACTCGCGTGACGCGGCACAAGCCAGCCCTGGTGAAGAGGAAGGCGCTGGCATTCATCAGGTGTGAACTGTGCAGTGCTACAGTGGCGCCCCTGTGCCCAGAAAGCGCCGCCGTCAACGCTCTTTTCCTCGCCCAAATCCTTGGGTGACACGCCTGAGCACCTTGCTGCTCTGGGTGGATCTCGGCCTCTTAATCATCTTCCTCAAGCAGGCCGGCTCGTAGAGGCGTCTCTTAGAGGCGGTGGGCGCGCATGAATGCTAATAAGGTCTGCCGGACAGCCCACACGGTGCGGGCGGCCTGCAAGAGGGCTTCTTCATCGTGTGGCACCTCAAGTTGCGCCCGCACAGCCGTCAACGGTGCCGTGAGCTCAACGGCCCGCGCCCCAAGTTCACGTGTGCTGTGTGTTTGAATCCTCCAGACCTGCTTCGAAATGGTTTCGATAGACCGGAGGAGATCTGGTGCAGTGCTGCTGTAGACACTCCAGTCCTGGTAATCCAGCACAGGGCGCCCCGCTTCCCGCATGTGCTGAATGATGTTATCCATGAGATCAGGGTCACCGTCTAGGATGCCTAACCCCTGACCAGTCCTCAGGCTGAAGGGGAAATGATATTTCCGCTCTGAATGCGCAATCACCCACTCCGGCGCGGTACCGTCCCAGAGGTAACAGTAATGGTCCAGCTCAGACATGTCCTCAGCTTAGCGAGGTCAGCGGTGTGGGCTGACTTGGTTAATGCGAAGCCTGCCAGGCCGTCACGAGCTGCTGGAAGCCAAGCTCAACCAGTTCGGAGAGTTGCCCCTCCAGATCACCCATACTTCTGACCATGCCGCTCGTGCTGGCTGACCAGATCACGTCTTGCTGCTTGCGCAACTGAAGCTGCACGGTGTACGCGAGCCCTTTGCCTCGCCTCCTCACGTTGATGACCAGATGGGTCCTTACCGCGCAGGCCGTATTGAAGAGATTAAGCGCGTCGCGGTGCCGGTCAGCCACGCCCCAGGTGGTCTCTGACGCGCCCTGCAGAAAAAGATTAGAGACCGGCAGTGAGGTAGAAACCGTCACTCCTTCGCCGGTACAGAGCTGCTGCTCTTTGAGGGCGGCAAGAGGGGAACTGGCGCCGGCTGTGGCAAGCATGAAGCAGCCAGTGAGAATGAGAGGGATCAGACGGGGCATGCGGCCAGGATGACGGCCCAGCGGTGACGCCCTGGTGACAGGGCAGCTGAGGACAGAAAGGGCAGGCAGCCGGGCGGCGGGTATGCCCCTAGTGCCCTCACCCAGCCTTGTACTGTGCATGACCTAGTACCCCACCCTCGGCGACAGGGGTTTTTTGGTGTCAGGTTTTGTCAGGTTCTAGGGGCCGCGCTGGGGTGTGTTTTCTCGCGCTGGGCGCAGCTGGGGCGGCAACCGTCGCCATATGACAATGGTTGAGCACCTGTGGGCCGTTGAAGTGTCGTCATTTGTCTTTATGACCTGGGCCGGGGTGGCGTTTCAAACGCGGCCCTACCTGGGCTCAATTTCGATTTTTTCGCCTTGCGGCCCTGCGTCTGTCTCCCGGTTCACCCTGAGCGAGTAGGAGTAGCACGGGGGGTTTCCGGGGTAGGCGTTTGGGTTTCCGGTTTTCCATAACCTCTACTGTTTTTTGCCGTGCTGATGCAGTGATGGAGTAGCAGCGAGGTTTCGGGGGTTTTTTTGGCACCTATAAACTTATGCGCTCTGGGCCGCGCTAGGTGGGCACCTGGGGATGCCGTGCTAGACGGTAAATAGTTATAGAATCTAGACAACTGTTATTATTTATATATCTATACCCCCGGAAACCCCCGAAACCTACTTGCCTACGCCTACCCCCCCCAGCGCGGCCCTACCTGGGCGCTGTGCTGGAGGCGTCCCTGCGGGGCTGGGGTACGGTGAGGCATGACAGAGAACGGGGGCAAGCGGGCAAAGCGGGGGCAGGGTGAGGGTAGCTTTACCGCGTTACCAGATGGGCGCGTGCGCTGGCGGGTCATGGTGACAACGGACGCGGGTGAGCGGCGGCATTTCAGCGGCACCGCTAAGAACCTCACAGCAGCCCGCGCCGAGGTGCGTGAGGCCCGGAAGTTCAAGGAATACGGCGATCTGCCCCCCCGTGAAGTGCTCACCGTCGAGCAACTCATCACGGAATACATAGACGCTCGCGAGCGGTCAGGGGCGATCAAGGGGCGCAGCGTGAAGGATTATCACTATTCACTGCGCCACTACATCGCGCCCAGCCTGGGGCCGCTTAAGGCCCAGGGCGTGAACGCTCAGCGGCTCAAGGATTTTTACGCAGGGCTCGCGTCCAACGGCGAGCGCACACGGGGCAAGATTCATGCCTTGATAAGGGCCGCGTACCGCTGGGGGATGCGTGAGGGGCGGGTCATGGCTGACCCCACGGTGAGGGGACGCCCTGAGCGCATGAGCACGCGGGGCCCCGCTCGACCTGAGGCGTTCACGCCAGATGAGGCGGTGAAGTTCTATGAAGCGGCCCGCACTGACCGGTGGGGCTGGCCGCTCGCGTTCATGCTGGCAACTGGACTGCGCCCAGGTGAGGCCCTTGCGCTGACCTGGGCTGACGTGACGTTCAGACCGGACGGCTCAGCGGTGGTGAAGGTGGGGCGCACCCGTAGCGCGGTGGGCGGGAAAGTCTATGAGGACACGCCGAAAACACACGCGGGCACCCGTACCGTGACCGTGACCGGCAGCGCCGTGCAGGTGCTCAGAGATTCTGAGGCCCAGCAGGAACGCGAGCGCGGGGCACGGCTCAGAGACAGTGGGCGGTCCTACACCGTCACCCCTTACGTGTTCACCTCGCGGGCGGGCACGCCCTGGCACCCAGACAACCTCAGGCGGCCTATGGGGAAACTGTGCGCGGCTGCTGGGGTCACGGCCCTCTCACCGCACAAGCTCCGGCATTCCTACGCTTCACTCATGGCCGCGCGGGGGGTGCCTGTCGAGGTGCTCAGCTCGCAACTGGGGCACAGCAGCGCGAGCGTCACCCGTGACGTGTACCGCCATGTGTATGACGTTGAGCGCGAGGGCCTCACGTTTGACCCAGTGCCCCCAGCCTCGCGCGAGGTAAAGCGGGTGACGGTGAAAGCGAAGCGGATGAAGTCGCGTGCCGCCGAGGTCGAGCCCGCCCAGGACACACCCAGCGCGGCCCATGAAGCTCGAGCGGTGAAGGAAAGGGGGAGAGCGTAGGCGGCGGGGCCAGTTTGTAAGGCGTTTGCAAATGGCCCTAGGGAGAGCACGTCAGACGGTCAGCCGCAAATGCAAAAACCCCGCCTAGCGCGGGGTTTTATTCTTGGTGGGACGTGTAGGACTTGAACCTACAACCCGCTGATTAAAAGATGCGCCTGGACGCCATTTCTGCCGCTTTCTGCGTGTTCCTGGGATCTCCTGCTTAATCCTGCCTTTTCAGGTTTTTTGATGTCCTGCATGGCGCCAATTTCCTAAGACGTTCTGAAAAATTCTGAGGCGGCCGAAGTGTACTGGGGTGTGATTGGGGTACATCACACCCCCAGGCAGCTAAGCCAGCCTGTTTACCAGGGGAAGACGGCCACTCGGTATTAGGGTTTCGGCTTCACCAGACCAGAATGTCGTCTGAACCGATGACAACGTAGTTTTTACATTCTGCTCCGAAGAAGTTGGCGCCTACTTCAGTAATGGCGCAGCCCAATTTCTCAACAAGGCGCACGGGCACGTAAAGTTTGCCGGCGTGCAGGATGGGCGCGGCATTGAGGGTGGCAGTCTGCTGGTCAACACGCACGGCCGTGTTCCCCAACTCCAACTGCGCCGCATGGCCGCTGAATTGCAGGGTGTACTTCTTCCCGTCTGCCGTCAGAACAGCTCCACTGGTCTTCAGGTCACGCGCTGCGAAGTACGCCACGCCAGCCACTGCCTGAGCGGGGCGCGGTGGGCCGCCGGCCGAGTTTCTAGGCATGGTACTGGTGCTGAACGACACGCCACCGGCTGACGATGTGGATGATCCGCCCTCGCCGGCCTCACAGGCAATGCCGTCGCCATCACGGTCAAGGCCGGAACTGTAGCTGGCGCTGCCGCGTGGAATGTTCGAGAAGCCAGAACTGCGGGCCTCGGCGCAGCTGCCAAACGTCAGAGACACTGGCGTGTAGGTGCTGTAACCACCGCTGCCTCCGCCCCGGATGTAAGGACGCACGTATGTGCCGTCACTCCGGGTATACCCGCTGACCCGAGTCACGGCGTCAGCCGTAGCTGCGAGCGTGGCCCCAACGGTCAGGAAGGCAAGAAAACGAAGGGAGAGTGTTCGTCCTGAGACTGACATGCGCCGAGCGTGCCACGGTCCTGCTGACGAAATTCACACAGGCTCAGAATTTGCGCTGTACCACAAGCTCCAGCCCCATCAGTTCAAGCATTGGCCCCAGCCATTCAGGGGGAATGCGTTTGTCGCCAGCAAGCACCTGAGCCACGGTTGGCGGTTTGATTTCCAGCTTGCGGGCTAGCTGCGCGGCGAACCCTCGCGGCTGCTGCGCAGCATGGCCTCTGAGAATAGTTTCAAGTTCTGGCCAGGTCATGCATGCATCATATGTTAGCCGTGTGGCTATTGACAATAGGTAGCTCAGGGGCTACTATTTAGCCATCAGAGAAGGGCGCCGACTCCCCGCTAAGAAAGACGCGCCCTCCCCTGAAATCCCCCAAGTCAAGAGGACTAAAATGCAAGATACCACCACCAAACCCCGCGCCTTGACCCGCACCTGGGAGGCTGTTGTGACCTACCGCGAATGCAGCGTTGTGACCGGCCACCAGACGTTCGTGGTCACCCTGACCCGCGTGGCCGGCGTCATCGAGGCCACCATCAACGGCGCCGCCGCCGCTGTCCGCGACGCCTTGAACATCCTGCGCGGCGCCCTGGTGACCAAGCTCGACGAGGTGCTGGAGCCTGCCCCCATCGGCAAGCCCCAGGCCGCCAACCTGCACCGCCGCATGGGCCGCGCCGGCCTGCGCAACGCGGAGCATTACGAGCTGGCGAGCGCTGCGCTGGAGCGCCCCGTCCACAGCTTCGCCGGCCTGACCGCGCAGGAAGCCGCGACCGTGCTGGGCTTCTTCACCGACGCCTTCCCCGATATGGCGGCCGTGGCCCTGGTGGCCGCATGAAGGCCAGCTACTACCGGGCGCGCGCACTGGCCGTGGACAAGCTCGGCCCCGACGCTGACGACGTGCTGGCCAAACTCGACGCGGCCGGCCTGATGGTCGTGTTCCGCCGCGAGGTGGCGGCCGCGAGTCTGGCTGACGCCGAGGTGCTGGAGAACGTGACGCTGCGCGCGCCCGCCACCTGGGCGGCGCCGGAGCAGGTGGCGGTGATCACGGCCGGCGGCGAGGTCCTGAACCTGTACGTGCACGAGGACGCCGCCGGGCAGGTGGGGGAGGCCGTGCAGCTTCAGACCGTGATGGGCCACGGGGTGGACGTGACCATTGACCGCGAGGCTGAGGTGCTTCTGCGCGCCGTGGCGGTGGATCGGTGACCTCGCCGGTCACCAACGGGACCGCCTGCTACAACCTCGATAACGACCGCCTGTACTGGACGCCTGCTGAGCGTCTGGGGCCGGTGGACTATGCCGAGGCGCGGAAGGCGGGCTTCAGCTGGTGGGGCGGCAGCGCGGCCTTCGTGGCCGTGTGGACGCCCGACCGCGAGGACCACCTGCTGCGGCACGTCGCGGAGATCACACACGAGGCAGACCCCGATGACCCGCAGGCCCGCGTGCTCCGATTTGCCGGATACGCCGCCGCCGCCGTGGGTCGTTCGAACGAACGGGTGGCGGCGGCGATGCAGGGCCTGCCACCGATGGGTGAGCCCGTGAAATACGGCCATCACTCAGCCAAGCGGCACCTGCGGGCCCTTGAGCGCAGCGACCAGAACATGCGCGCCGCCGTGGAGGAGGGCCGGAAAGCGGAGTACTGGAAGGACCGCGCCCAGGGCACCGAGCGGCGGGCCCGGCAGCAGTCAGACCCCGATGTGGTGCGCCGCCGGATTGCCGAACTGGAGAAGCGGCGGCGGCAGCAGGACCGCACCCTGGCGCGCGAGGGGCTGAGCGAGGCGGGCCGCAACTGGGCCACGCGCTGGCACGAGCACCTGACGCTGCGCATCGCGTTCGAGGAAGGGCGCTTGGCCGACCTGGCGCCCGCCCCCTTCGCGCCGCTGACCAGCTACAAGAAGGGCGACGTGGTGGCCCACCAGCGCTGGGGCAAGTGCCAGGTCCTGAACGTCGGCCGGGTGAACCTGAAGCTGGCCCAGCTGGAGGGCGCCACGAAGGGCTGGACGTGGAGCGCGCCGCCCTACGAGGTGCAGCCCTGGCTGCCCTCAGGGAGTGATTATCCACAGCCCTCCCTCCCGCCTGTGGATAAGTCGTGAATCGCCCCCCAGAGTGGTCCGGGGGGCGATTCACGACTTGAGCAATGTCTCAGGCTCACGTGCTGGGGTTAGACAGCAGACTCTTCAGCAGCTGGTTCAGCCTCAGGCAGGTTGCGAATGCTGACTTCGTCTTCAGCTTCCCGAGAAGTGATATGGCGCACCAACGTAGAAAAGATTCTCCACCCCACCTCTGTGAGGGAGTATCTACGGTGGGCCAAGAGGAGCGCATTGCTCTCGATTTGGTGGGGCCTGGTGAGATCTACGAGGTTGCCCAGCACCAATGCGGGGTCCTGATCATCGAAGCGCGGTAAGAACATGTACATGGAAGAGGTGAATTTCAGCACGCTGTTAAGCATGTGGCTAATCTGCTTTCGTTCCTCTTCCGTAGTTGGTTTTCGTACCGGCGTAATGGGGTAGATGACAGCGTATTCGCGTCGCCCAGGAACCAAGTCGCACGTTGACGTCCCGACGGCATAAAGTGCCCCGGAACCATCGAATCGAACTCCCATGAAGTATGCCGCCTCAGTGTGAACAATGTCGCCCTGCAGAACGACAAAAGGTTCTTCCAGCTTGCAGACTCCCGTGGCGCAGCAATGATCGTGCATGATGGGGGGCTTGATCAGGGCCCCCTCTGCGATCATGACCTCTTGGACAGAGGCTGTCTTCCTGTGTGCGGACGCGAAGGCCTGAAGCTTTTCCACCGCCTCCCGGGAATGAGCGAGAGGGTGGAGATCGCGTAAGAGGTCTTCGAGAGTCGGCTTCACTGCTTGCGTCATGGGAACCCCAAAAGGCGTCAATTATTTGGAAAAATCGAAAGAGTCGTCTTCGTCTTCACTGAATTGGTCATGTGGCACACGGTCAAGACGAATAGCTTCAGGCGCTTTGCGTCGGGGGAGTGCTGGTGAACTCGCCATCTGCTCAATGGCAATCGCCAACAACTCGCGAGTGTTCTCTGTATCGTTTTCTTTCCAAACGATAGCTGCGCGGATGAGGAGCTCAACTCCGTCACTGACTCGGTGGACGTCAGCGGCTAAGCCTTGCAACTCCTGGAAATCGTCTTCTCGTAGAATTCGATACTGCTGACGCTTCAGGACGAGCGTCCCAACAACGCCTTTGCTCAGTTGACTGAGCTGCTGGGCTGCGCCTACGCGCAGATCCTCAAAGCGCTGCCAAAAGGGACCTGCGCGCAGAATGCCGTCCTGAATTGGTCGGACTGCTGTCAAGGTCATGGTGTCTCCCTACATCTGCCTTTTAACCCGTAGGCCTCGCCGCCTCTCTACTGGTCTAGGGTATGGACGACGAGTGCAGATGTAGTCTCACACTACATGACGCGTCCAACAAATTGATCACTAATTTGTTGGAAATCTAGCCTTCATCCTCATGAAATGGCGTATAGCCACTCCGGAGGAAGCGAGTATTTTTCTCGCCTGCGAGAGTGTTTATCCGCTTTGGTCAACTGAAGCGCTGGCCGGAATGTGGGGACAGATTCAACAATTGGTTGATCATCCTATTGATTTTCGTCAACGAAAAAAGGCCCCCCGCCCACGCCCAGAGGCGCAAGCAGGGGGAAAACGGCGCAAGTCGTCCGATAGGGTTAAGGGCCGTCTGCGGCCAGCTCGAAGACCGCGCCGCCCGGCCGCGCATAGTCCGCCTCGACCACCAACGCGCCACGCACCGGCAGCACGTAGGCTCGCCCGGCGGGCAGTGGCCCGACATCGCACACCAGCTGCGCTTTCACAGCCCGGCAGCTCGGGTCGTTCACGGCCAGGTTTACGCCGGAGAGGGTCAGCGTCGTAGCAGTGGTGGCCAGCGTGCCCGCCTCAAAGCGCACAATCTTGAATCCGTCGCCCTGGGTCAGGCTCAGCTTGGCCGCCCCTGGGTCAGCGGCGGCGGGTCCCGTCAAGGATGGCGCACAGGCCGCCAGCGCCACGGTCAGGCCCAGCAGCAGGCACTTCACTGCACGCCGCCCTTCAGCAGTGAGGTGTCGTCGGTGACCGGTTCCCTGGCTACGTCGCTCACGATGTCGCCAATCTGCCCCCAGGCCCAGCGCAACGCCTTGCGCGCATGGTCTCGCACGATCTCATCGTCGAACTTGGTGGCATTCAGACCGGGCACGCCGGCCGTCGCCGTGGCATAGGCGCCCACGATGTAGGCCAGGGCCTGATTCTCTTTATCTGTGACCTTGCTGCCGTGCTGCTGCCAAGCCTCGGCGGCGCGCCGCTCGATCTCTGGAATGGCGCGCAGAGCAAGGAGCTTCATCTGAAGTTCCAGCTGCTTCAGGTTGAACATGGTGCCCTCCAATGGGCGCGGCCCCTGCACGGAGGCAAGGGCCGGTGAATGGGGCGAATTGTCAGGCGCTCAGGAGCGCGGCGGGCCTAGCTCTTGAGCCGTTCCAGCACGATCTCCCCGTTCTGCCGGTGCCACAGGCGCACGCCCTCATAGGTGTGCGGCCCACTGCCACGCGGGTACACCGTGCGTAGCTGCTCGATTAGCCCCTCCGAGAGGGCGGTTCCGCCGTAGACCGCCGGCTTCCCGTCCCAAGGCTCAGGGTCCCCGCCCCCCTTCGGCACCAGCAACACTTGCGGGCGGGTGCCAAGTGCTGCCCAAGCGGTCCTGAACTTGGCCTCTCGCTCGGCTAGGTGATTCGGCACCCCGTCCTTGTTCAGGCCATTCACGCCCCGGCTGATGGCGAAAACCGTCTGATCATCCGGCCCATCATTCGCAATCTCCAGCAGCGTGCGGCCCTTGAGCGTTCGGCGGGCGAAGTACCGCGCAGCCACCAGTGCCCCAATGTCCGGCCGCTCCACCAGTTCCGGCTGCGCTTCCAGGGGCAGGCCAAGCTCGGCACCAGCCGCCCGGTAGTTCCCCCGCCCGGTCAGCTGGATCGGGCCCCGTCCCATGTAGCGTTTGCCGTCGCCAACCTGGGTGTTGCCGAGTTCGCGTGAGAGCTGGGTGCCACTGGCCGGGTCATACCGCAGCTGCTGCGCCGTCGGGCCCCAGATCTCTTTTACCCACCGCAGGCTGCCGCTCTCGTGCATGAACTGCGCCAGGATATGCGCCTGCTGCAACGGTGTACGAATCCCAAACCGCGCGAAGGCGGCGTCGAGGGCGTCGGCCCAGGTCTCGGCCACGCTTGCGGGCATGCCGGCGTAACCCAGACTGCGAATCAAGGCAGGTGTGATCATGCGTTCTCCAGTCGCGCCACCTGAGCGCGTAGTGTGGTGTTCTCGCGGTGCAGCCGCACCAGCCGAATCGTCATCCCGATGACCGCCACCAGCAGGGCCACCCCCAACAGCACCATCCGCACCTGATCCCCCGTCGGATACTGGCGCCCGGCACGCGCCGCCAGAATCGCCGCATGCGGCCACAGCCACAGAGCCAGGTAGTAGGCCAGGGCCAGCAGACTGGGCGTCCAGCGCGTCACGGGGTGGCGCCGAAAACGCCAGCAGGCCCCGCAGGCCACCCCCAGGGCAATGGCCACCAGGACCAACCCCAACACGCCCCAGTTCACTTGCGCCACCGCACTTGTGGCCCCAGCTGCCCTTTGGCCAGCATCAGCAAGATGGTGTTCAGCGTCCACATCCAGAGCGCAATGAAGACCGTGCGCAACACGCTCTCTGGTGTGGCCTCACTCTGTCCCCCTTTAATGGCCACGAGGATGCTGGGCACGTCGAGGGCCAGCATGCCGAGATAGCCCAGGGCAAAGATGACCAGCATGGCGCCGCGCTCAATCCAGCGGGGCTTCGGCGCGATGAGCTGGACCAGCAGCATCACCGCGTTAAACGTGGTGCCGCTCAAGCCACTGACCAGCGCCAGGAGCGCCAGGGCCGCGAGAAGGTCAAGGGCTGTTACGGCCATCATCATCACCACCGTCCTTTTTGCCTCGGGAGGCCAGGGCAGCGATCAAGCCGCCCAGAATGGTGCTCATCCCGGTGAGAATCTTTTCGTCGAGTTGTCCGGTCACGGCGTAACGCCCCAGGACGAGGAGCAGGCCGAAACCGACGATGCCCGTCAACAGCCACAGCGGGTCTTTCATAGCGCTCCTGTGAGATGTAGCCGCATAGGCCTCCAGTACCAGCAGACAGGGCACCACCCCCGTGCTGGCGGCCGGGGGCGGGATAGGGTGAATGAAATCAGGGTGTCAGGCAGACGGTATCTGCGACTGCTCAGGACAGCGAAATACCGCGCGCCGCCATCAGCTCCTGGAGTGCGACATAGCGCCCCGACTCACCTGATGGGTTGGCCACCCCTGGTTCATACTCCATGTAGGCCACGTCTCCAATGAACCCAAGGACCTCGGACGGGGCATCAATGCTGCCGATGCGCAACTGCGTGTTGCTCGGTTTGTACCCAGTGACCTCTGCAATGACTTCCACGCCGTTCACGTACAGGCGGGTCTGTGTGGCCGACACCATGACGGTCAACACCACCCACTGCCCCAGCGTGATGGTCGGTCCGAGGCGCCGCAGCCAGCCACCCTCAGCGCCTGCAGGGTCACTGGCGGTCCACAGCTCCCAGACATCGCCGCTGCCCGCGTACATGTTCCAGCCCCGGCGGGTGCTACTCGACGCCCCCTCCTCGCGGTTGTCCACGAGCGTTCTGAAGGTGCCTGCGCCGCCAGTCGCTCTCGCAACGATGCGGCACGTAAACACGTCATCATCAAACGTCCCCGGTGCCTCAACAAACGCCCGGCCCCCGCCATCCAGAGCCAGCCCCGTACTGGTGTAGGCCGCTGTGCCCCCCAGGGTCACATCATCCTGCGGCTGCGTGAGGGGGTAGCTCTCTCGGCTCACCACGTTGGCGGTGGCGTTGACGAGACGTGTTTGCCAGTAGTCCGCCAGCAGGCTCTGCCCCGCCGCGTTGGGGTGGTACCCCGTGGCCGCATCCATGTAGGTCGCAGCCGATGCGCGGAACCAGGGGGTCAGATCACGACCCACATCCAGCAGCACGAGGCGCTCGGCATAGCCATCGTGTTGCAGAAGCGCAACGACATCCCGGATGGCCTGCCGGTATTGTTCCAGCGTGTGCCCAGCGCTGTTTTTGGTGTCACCCACCTCGCTGATCGCGCCATTTGTCGGTGCCCGGTAGATCGGGGTCATAGCGTAAAGCACGCTGTTTGGTGCACCGTCGAGGAGGGCCGTCAGGGTCGCGCGGACTGCCCCGTAAAACGTGGCCGTCGAGGTGCTGAGCAACGTGCCCAGCGGTACACCCGAGTTAAAGTCGTTCGTCCCGCCTGCCAGGAGAATATGCCCCGCTGGGATGCTCAGCAGGGCGGCGGTGCGGTTCACCATCGGGCTGATCCCCGCACTACCAGCGGCCACGGTACTGCCGCTGACGCCGTGGTTTGCCCAGGGCCAGTTCAACCTGCCAGCCAAACGCGCCGTGAACGCCGCCGCCGCGCCGCCACTCGCGCCCAAATCCCACTGGCCCGCCGCAATGCTGTCACCGAGCACATCCAGGGTGTGGGCCGGCGCTGCATCTGCGGCGCCGAGGTCTACGTGACTCAAGGGCAGTGTGCCCCTCAAAAAGCCCGAGATATCTGACCGGATCCGCATGGCATAGCAGTGATTCAGGTCGGTGGCGGTGTACGACGTGAGGAACTGGCGGTCATGGGTCCGCGTGTATTGAGTCAGGACCACGCCATTGTTCGGTTGAGTCGTGTTATTTCGCCCGATGTTCACTGCGCCCGATCCGCCTGAGCGCGAGAAGTAGACCTCGAAACGATGTTCAGTCCCCATGGGAACGGCCAGGGGCGCGAGAAGTAGAAATTCTGCCCAGCCCAACGCACCCAGCGCAGCAGAACCAGTAGCCACCACCTGACCACTGCCATCCCCACGGGCCGCGCCCTCGTCCCGGATGGTGATGGTCCCTGTGCCGCCGCTTGAACCGATGTAGAGACTCAGAGCCTCGACAACGGCGGCCTCGGCGCTTTGGAAGCTCCCGAGATACAGCATGCCACTGCCCGACACTTCCTCAATGTCGGTGTAGGGCAGTTCGCTCAGGCCCGCGAGGGCGAGATCGAGAGCACCAAACCCATTGGTCACGGTGCGGGTTTCCGGGTCATAGGTGACCGTGGCGGGCTCGTGAGCGCGGAACGTGATGCCGCTACGGTCTGTGCCGCTCATGTCGCCCGTGACGTACTGGGCCGCAATCTGCGCCTGAGGCGTGCCCGTGACGGTCTGGGCCGTCCCCGAAAAGTGCCGAACGTCGCCGGTCACGGCCAGTCCAGTCCAGGTGTGGCCTGCGCTGAGCTGGATGCTGGTCAGGTAGCCCCCATAGGTGGTGCCGTCGAGACCGTTCCCGAGAGCCCCAACGTGCAAGTCGTAATCATGATTGGCCAGGAGCACCGCCCCAGCGGGCATCGTGGTTCGGAGATTGTTGCCATCAGTAACCGCAGCGGCCCCGTATGAGGGGTAGGTGCTGTCCAGAGCGAGCAGAGCGATGGCGACTCGACCGTATCTACTGGCATTCTCAATGATGATTTCCGTCAGTGGGATGTTGACGCTGGGCCGGATGCGCTGACCCACGTCGGCAGGGCCGGTCAAAGTCAGGCGGTTGGTCACCGGGCCGCTGCGGGTGACCTCGGTGGGGGGTGGGGTGTCGCCGTCCGCGGGGCCGACGACGCGGTAGGGCGTGCCGTCCTGGCCCGTGACGTGCAGCGCGGCTGTGCCGTCCGACAGCCGAATGAAATACATCGTGCCGGGTTCAGGTGTGCCGGGTAGGGCGTCCAGTTGCGTGGCTTTTATGTCCATAGGCTCCCCCACTGCGGTGCGCCGCCGCCTGTACCGATGGGCGGCAGGTTGAGATCTCCGGCCAGCGGCGCGGGATGCGGGTCATGTCCCTCTGCGGCCCAGAGCGGCCCAGCCAGCAGGTAGGTCACGGTAAAGGTCCGGGTGAGGCCCTCGCCAAACGGTTCCTGAGATTCGGTCGGTTCCAGGATGGTCAGGGCGCTGATGCCTTCCCAGTAAGCCGTAGCCAGCAATGCCAGGGCGTGCCACTGGTTCGCCAGGGCGGCCACGGTCTCTGCGCTACTGGCTTCCACCTGAAAGGTCAGCTGCACCGTGACCGGCTTGGCAGTCCGGCTGCCACTGGCCCACGTTCGGCCGCGCGCGGTCTGCCGCAGCGTGACGTTCAGCGGCGTGGTGATGGCGCCGCGCGTGACTGTCAGCGCCCCGCCGCTGAGCGGATACGTCACGCCCCCCGACGTCATGGCGGGGGGCAAGGCTTGGCTGGGGTGTGCGGAGGGCAGGATCGCCGGCAATCGGGTGATGTTCATAGATCTCCTTAGGTGCTGGCGCGTACCGCGTCTGTCGTGGCGTCCTGATCGCGCGTGGAGATAGCGGCCGTGAAACTCAGCGCCTCCGCCTCGTCTCGCTGCCCACACTTGACCTCCGTGTACAGCTCACCATCGTCAGCGGTGTCGTAGACCAGCAGTTCAATAGGCAGCTCTCTCGTCTCCAAGACCGCGCCCAGCGGGTCACGCAGGGTCAGCACCGCCTTCGCCGCCGGGCTGTAGTTCCAGCCGGGCAAGCGGGCGACCACCGGGTTCAGGGTGGGTGTGCGGGCCAGGGGCGTAGCACTAGCGGCCATCAGCGTGGGACTGGCCCGGATCAGCGTACCGGCGCTCAGTTTCACAGAGTCAGCTGAGTCGTTCGGCCGCACGAGGAAGCTGGCCGTCCGGGTCTTGAAGTAGGTGCCCCCCGTGGTCCAGGCGCCAGCTAGACGGGCCTGCGAGGTATCACCCATCAGGGCCAGGCCTGCAGCTGTCGGCGGGCCCTCGCTCGCCACGCTGGCCAGCCGCGCGCCATTGTTCGGCGCCAGGTTGCCGTCCGTCGCGCTGACCAGCAGGCCAGAGACTGTACCCCCTTCCGTCTTCACTTCCCAGCCGTCTGGGAGCGGCGCGGTGTCGGGGAAGGTCAGCAGGACACTGTAATAGCTCACCACGATGTCCGGCGGGGGCGTGAGGGTCAGGCTGGTGCCACTATCCCCATCCCAGAGCGCACCAGATGGCCCATTGACGCCTACCGTGGTGTTCGGTGGGTTCGGTGCCCCCTGCCGCACGAAGCCCGTGGCATAGACCTCGACGGTACTGGCCACCAAGCGCTCAAACAGGGCGGGGTCAGCGGGCAGGGGCAAGCCGCGCCAGGCCTCGCCGTAACTGTGAGGGGCCACGTTCAGCGCGTGGGTCAATGGCGCGCGGGCATCGCGGTAGGGCACGGTGCCGGCACCGTTCGCAAAGTTCTCCACGCCCGTCGTCAGCACGGTCTGCGCGAAGGTGACTCGGACATCCGTGACCAGCAGGGTGCTGTCGGTATCGAGGCCGTCAATCTCGACACCCTCAGTGGCCTCGTCAATGGTCAGCGTGCCAGTCGGATACCCGAACACGGGCCGCAGATCAGGGTTCACGCCCCAGTCCGGATTCACGTCCTTGGCCTGCGTGCTGCCGTCTGGGTTCAGGTAGGTGCGGGTTTGGCGTGACCGGCCGCGCAGGCGCTCCTCGATCAGCTTGCTGACCTTCCAGAAATTCGACTGGAGTGCCGCGCTCGTGATGCTCAGGTTCGGGATCGTGCTGGTGGTAGGCGCCTGCAGCGTGCTGCCCAGCTGGCCAGAGGCAATCAGGTCGGTGAACAGCTGCCGCACTTGGGCACCCAGATCGGCCTCAGCCAGCAGGGTGCGGGCTTCCACTTCAGTCAGTCGCCGGATTTTCAGCCCCTGCAGCTTGTAGCGGCCCACCTCGCTGCGCGCGCTGCCCGTGATGACCGCTGTGCCGGCGTACTTGTTCAGCCACGTGCCGCTGCCGGTAGGCCGGTACTGGACCTGCACCGTGTCACGCGGGCCGATGCCGAGCGTGGCCGGATCGCCTTCAAAGGTCGCCTCCCGGCAGTCCCCCAGTGGCCCAACTTCCATGCGGCGCGGGCCGCCCACGAGGTACAGGGGCGTGCCCATAGGCGGGTCCAACTCGCGGACGTGTTTTTCGGTGCCGTCCGGGGACAGCACGCGGATTCGGTAGTCTTCCATGCTTCACCTCCAAGAGGAATTGAAAAACCGCCCACGGTGGGGCGGTTGGTAATTGTGAGGCGCACCTTTAGTCGTGTCTGTCCTGTGCTTTGAGTTCTCGCTCAAAGTTTGCCTGGATCAATCTGAAGCTTGCCGCGCGCGACGGTTGGGCCGCCGCCTCTTGAGCGCGCGCCTTCCGATTCCATTTCCGAACTGTGAGGGGCTGAATCACTCCCCAATAAGCAATCAGTACCCCTGGGATTGCCCCAAGTGCCAGGCCAAGATTTCCCTCGCTAAGGAACGGGCCGTCCGTCTCACTTGAAGAAGTGCTCGCATCTCTGAAGCCAAGAGACCAAGTGATCTCAGCGATCTCGTCATGAAGGCTTGGGATGAACTGAAAGAACTGACTGGCCACCAGATTGCTGAGGATCAGGAAGATGGGACACAGTGGGATAAACAGTGCCCAGGCCAAGCATGAGGCCCGTTCGCTTCGCGCTGTCAGGACGATCCAGTAAAACAGCAGCAGCGTCAGAAGAGAAAAGACAATGACACCATAGGCAAAACCGGCGATTCCTTCAGTCATAGTGGCGTCTCATCGCGACTCCAGTTGGTTATACCAGCGCAACCGTCAGGGGGGTGTCCTGGGATGAGGAAAAGGTCACTTCAGACGAGCGTCCCTGTGGTGCTGCGGTAGCCCCCGGCGCCCTGTTCCTGCTGCACCGTGACCCGAAAGCCGGCCTTGGCCGCGTCCCGGATGATGGTGGCCCCTTCCAGCAGCACGCCCGCCGCGTCTTTGATGCCCCGCACGCCTTCCAGCAGCGGGGTAGCCAGCGCGAACTGAATGGGTTCAGGCAGCGTGCTCAGCCCGGTGGTGTCCACGCCTCGGGTATCCAGATTGCCCAGGTTGCTGCCGTAGCCAGGCATCCCAGGAGCCATGCTGGCAAAGGTCTGCGTCACGGCCGCGAACTCACCTCGGATCGCCGCCGCCTCGTCGCTGGTATCGCCACCACGCGCTGCCTCATCGGCAAAGTCTTCAATCAGGTCTTTCAGCCGGCTCTTCTTAATCACCGCCTCCATCGCGGTCTTGACGATGAACGTATTCAGGGTCTTGTCCATCGCTTCCTGCACCCCGCTGAAATCGGCCTTCAGGAAGGCGTCCATCAAACTGTCGGTGAGGGCTGACCCGATGCTCTGCCCCAGGTCCGCGAAAATCTCAGCGGCCTGAACTTTCATCTTCGTGGCCTCGGCAGACAGCACCTGAGGCGTCCCACCGAATGCGCCCCACAGGAAGCGCTGAATGCCGTTGCTGTTGGAGAGCTTCTCAGCGTTGACAGCGTTTCGGCGCAGCTCTTCCGCGTAGGGGTTGCCGAAGATGCCACCGGACATCCCAGCGCCGCGCGCGCTTTCTTTGCCGACCTCAGCCATGTTCTGCTTCCAAGCTTTAAGGCCTGAATTCAGGTTCTCGACGGTCTGGATGATGTTGCTCACCCATTCCACCGTGGTGGCGGCCATCCCTACGAAATCGCCGGTCATGAACTGAGTGAAGGCCTTCACGCCCAGGGTGGCGTTGTTGAACATGCCGTCTAAGAAGGTGCCGGCGTCGGTCCCCGCGAACAACTTGCTGAAGGCCCCGCCGATTTGACCGATCTGGCCAGCGGCTTTATCTAGTCCAGCGCTGGTTTCCACCTCTTTACTCAACTCGCGCCACTTGGCAATCAGCCGGTCAATTTCAGCCGCTGCCTCTGGCATGGTCTTCTTCAGCTGTTCCAGAGATTCGATCTGGGAGGCATAAGGCTTTTTCGTCTGTCCCATTGCCTCGGCCAATTCATCCTGAGCATTTTTCAACGTCTGGACGTTGGCCACCTGAGTGTCAATGCCGTCTAGGACATTGCCAATAGCTTCTTTGAGTGTGGGATCAGTCACCCGGTCTCGCAGGGCCATTAGGGCAGGCACGAACTTGTCCTTAAGGGTGGTGGCATAGGTGCTGCTGCGAGTGTCCAGCTTGCCGATTTCCTCTCCAATGACCCCCAGGTCTTTCCAGCCCGCATCAGTGCTTTCCCGGTCCAGGCGAACGCTTAGCGCGTCACTCAGCGTCTTCTTCAAAGTCTGCCACTCGGCGCCGTCACCTATTTTGGTTTGCATGGACTTCAGCAGGGCCACTGGCACCGCGCTGAAATCCTCAGGAGTAATGGCATTCAGCTTCTCCAGGAAAGCGGTGCGCCCGGCTTCCCCCAGTCCGCTGAACTTGTCCCCGAACCATTCATTCCCCGCGCCGCCCAGGAAATTCAGCATCATGCCGGGGCCGAGCTGGCTGTAGCGGTTGACTGTATCGAGGTCGCGGTCCTCAATCGCGCGCGTTCCCACGTCGGCATCACGTGCCGTCTGGTCTGCGATGCGCTCAGCCTCTTCGCGGTAGTAAGCCAGAATGTTCAGGCTTTCCTGGGCGGCACGTTCCAGGTCAGCCTGCATTTGGGTGAACACGTCAGCGTAGACACGTTGAATGCTGGCCGCTGCCGCCGGATTGATGGTTAGCAGTTCCTCAATTGAGCGCACCCCGTAGCCCTTCAGGGCGGCAGCCAGGCCCTCGGCCCCCACCCCATAGGACATCCGCGTGCCGTAGTCCATGACAGCGTCGGTGTTGCCGTACTTCCGGGTATCGCGCTCCTGCTGCTCATCAAAGTCCAGCAGCCAGGCAGCCTCTGGGGCCTGAGCCAGATCGTTAATTACGTCCAGCAGCGTTTGTACCTGCTCGGCAGTGAGGCGGCCCGCAACTCCAAAGTCCTGAATGACCTGCATGAAACCGGCGATAGCGCGGGGGTCTTCCATCTCGTGCTTGAGCCCCATCAGCCGGTCATAGAGGGTCAGGAATGTCTTTTCAGCAGGAATAAGCGTCTGAGCAACCTGGGCCAGTTCGCGTCCGCCGAGTTGCGTCAGGTCAAGACTGTCCAGCGCTTCATTCCCTGCAGCAATGCCTTCCTCCAAAGCCTGTCGCATGGCTTCATCCAGAGCCAAGCCTTCCTCCAAGCCCTCCGTAATGGCCGCCCCCATCGCGCCCCCAGCCTCAATACTTTGCTGCGTGATATCTGCCGCGATCTTGTTCTGGGCAGTCTTCAGGGCATTCTCGGCGGCGCGTATCGCGTTGTCATAGGTTTTCCCACTGTTGTCCAGCTTCAATTCACGGGCTGCGGCATTCAGGTTCTTGTCGTTCCTGATTCCTGTATCCCGTTCCTGACGCTCTTTCTCCGCGATGGCCCTCCGAGCGTCATAGGTCAGCTGGGCATAGCGCAGTTCCACTTGCGCGACCTTCTGAGCATTTTCCCCAGCCTCGCGCAGGTCACGGGTACGGTCCTCTTCTAGACGCCCCAGTTCCAGGCTGGCTGCCTCAACTCGGCCCTGGGCCAAGGCCTCACGAATCTTGGCAGCACGCTGCTCGGCTTCCTTCTGTTTCTGCTGGGCTTCACGGTCAGTGGCGTCCCGATCACGCTTGGCCTGCTCACTGGCCCGCTTCTGGTCTGCCTCGGCTTGCTGCTGAGCCTGGCGCTGCCTGGCCGTCAGCTGGAGCGCCAGTTGATAGCTGGCCTGACGGGCTTTGTCCTCGCCGGCCCACTGGCGCATAGCGGCGTCTACTTGCAGGCCGCGCCGCCCCGTCAGGTCGCTCTCGGCCTTGGCCGCCTCACGGGCCAACTCCAGGGCGCGTGCCTGGTTCTTGTTCCAGTCGGCCAAGGTGAGGCTGTAGTCTTTGAGGTCTTTCTCCTCTGCCTTCGGGAGACTTGTGGATGGCTTGGGTATGATCACGCCCCCCGCCGCTGTTACGGGCTTGAAGGTCATCTTGAACGGGTCTTGTTCCACCCCTCGGGCGCTGTAGCCCATGATGTGGACGTGAGCATTTGAGGGCCCCAGATCCTTATGCGCCAAGCTGCCCGTTTGCCCGACGTAGCCCAGCAAAGAGCCCTGCTTGACCAGCAACTTGCCGCCAGCTTTCTCAATGGCCGCTTCCAGGCCCGGCGCGTACTTGTCGAGGTGTCCCAGCAGCAGCTTCTGACCCTGCGCATCAATCATCTCAATGATGTGACCTGTGGTCTCAGACCAACGTTTCGTGACGTATCCCGCCCAGGGCGCCACCATCTCAGTGCCCACCGGCGCAAAGATGTCCTCGCCGTTGTGGCGCTGATTGCCAAAATACGTGCCGTTGTACGGCGTGCCACGTCCCCGGCCAGCCAGCCCCATGAGTCCTACGGTGGCGAGGCCAGACACATCGTCCCCCACCCGGGTCTGCCCGGGTAACAGAGGCCCTTCACCTCTGAGGGGCGTGTTCGCCATGTTGCCAGCGGGCTTGCCCAGAGCCTGTGCGCCTTTCTCCACGGCGTCTGTGTAGAGCTTCAGGTACTTGGCATAGTTCGCCAGAATCGCCTCAATCTGATTGAGATAATTCTTCGCCCCACCTTCCATCAGGCCGCTGGCCACCAGCTGTTCACGCAGGTCAATCGCCGCCTGGCGCTGCTGGAGCTGGCCCAGCGTGGCAAACACGCCCTGCACCGGTAACGCCGCAGCGGCCGTGGCCACAGTGCTGGCTTCCTTGATGGCTTGGCCCGCACCGAAGATCAGTTTGTAGGCCATCGTGGTGGCGTCGTCTTTGGCCCAGTCGATCTTGAGGGTCGCCTTGATTTCCTTCGGCGTAGACGCTTCGTTCAGCTTGGTCTGAAGGTCGCCCAGCTTTTCGAGCAGCGGCGTGACGCCTTCTTGCAGGAACTTGGTGAACGACTTCAGCAGAGTGCCATTGAAGAGGATCTGCACCCGCTCCCAGGCGGCATGGAACTGCTTGACGTTCTCCGTGGCCGTGCCTTTGAGCTTCTGGACATCGCGGGACAGCTCACCTGTGCTGTTGCGGACTTTGTCCAGAATGCCGCCCGTATCGCCCAAGCCGCCCTTGAGTAGACCGATGGCCGCGTTCAGGCCGCCCACGTCGCCAATCAGGGTGCTCAGCGCCTCACTGTTCTCGCCCACCCCGCGCCCCATCTGATCCATGAACTGCACCAGCCCCATGGTTTTCAAGGCCGTGGCACTGAATTCGATCCCCAGTTCTTTCGCCTTGTCCTTGGCTTCCTTGGTCGGCTTCTGGATGGCGGTCAACACGCCTCGCAGGTAATCCAGGGCCGTGCCGGTCGGCAGACCCCGGCTGGTGAGCAGGGCCGTGGCCGCCAGTAGCTCTTCCATGGGGACGTTCAGTTCTTTGGCCTGACCGGCCACCGAGCCGATGCTCTGGGCAGCTTCGGCCAGGGTAATCTTGCCGGCCTTGATGCTGGCCCACAGCATGTCGCTGACGCGGGCCGCGTCGCTGGCACTCATGCCGTAGGCGTTGAGCAGGCTCGTGAGCACATCGGCCCCCACCTTCACCTCAGCGCGGGCCACCTTAGAGAGATCGGCTGCCGTGCGCAGGAAGCTCAGGGCGGCTTCCTCACTCTCAGTCCCACGGACAGACGCACCCTGCACTTCATCCAAACCTTCCTTCAGTTCTCGGAAGGAACGGCTGGTATCAACGGTCATCTTCAGCAGGGCATTCCCCATGCGCCCCAGTTCGCTGGGGAGCTTGTCTGTCAGCAAGCTGATTTCCGCCATCTGGGCTTCAAACTCGGCGGCGCGCTGCGTGCCGGTGACGATGGCGAAGGCCAGCGCCCCTACAGCCGCTGTCGTGGCGGCGAACGCGATGGCATTGCGCGCCTCCGCAACCGCTGTGGCGCGGGCGGCAGGGTCTGCTTCGCGGTGGGCATCACGCAGACTCTGAACGTGCTCAGCGGCCTGCTCGACGGCGCCGCCCATGCCCTCGGCGGCAATCTCCATGCCTGCGGCGCCCAGTTCCGCAGCCGCTGCTGCTTCAGGCAGGCTATTCAGCGCGTCAACGGCTTCCTTCGTGTCCGCTGCGGCGCCTGCCATGCCACTGACCTGTCCACCGAAACCGCCACCCGTTGAACTGAACAGACCCAAGCCTGTTCCTGGGCCAATGCCGAAGTCAGCGGACAGGTTGACGCTCTGGAGGCCACGCTGAGCCTGTTGACCCAGCAGCCGGCCCGCATACAGGGCCTCGTCGCCTTTTGACCGCACGCCGTCCACAAACCCGTCTGCGGCCCAGCTACCCACTCGGCGCAAGACCCGGCTGGGGCTGTGGATATCAAGCGCCTCTTTGACGCCCCTCTCCAGAGCTTCGCCCGTCTCGCGTCCTTCCTTCTTCACCTCGTCCTGACGGATACGCAGACCTTCACTCAGGCCGTCACTAGCCGCGCGGCCCACGTCGGCGCCAGCGTCCCGCATCTCAGTCTGAGCGGCACGGTATTGCTGGTAAATCATGCCCAGCTGCTCGGCCAGTTGTCCGAAGGGGCCCAGGTTCCCGAGAGCCGACAA
The DNA here is from genome assembly GCF_020166395.1 of Deinococcus betulae. NCBI lineage: Bacteria > Thermotogati > Deinococcota > Deinococci > Deinococcales > Deinococcaceae > Deinococcus > Deinococcus betulae. The sequence continues at coordinate 139,607 of NZ_JAIQXU010000007.1, forward strand.
CACGCCCTGATGCACGCCAGCAGAGAAGCTGCCAGGCGTATTTTGTCCACTCGCCTGGTCCATCGTCCGTTGGGCAGCGGCGGCCACCTGGGTCAGCCGGCGATAGGCATCAGAGGTTTTGTCCACGGCCTGCGCCTGGATGAGCGCCTGGCTGTGGATGCGGCGCTGAGCCTCGATGATCTCGTCATCACTCAGCTGCCGGGCCTGCCAGAGGTTGCGGTACGCGCGGGTCTGCTGGTCAAGAGCATTGACGCTGGCCATGGAACGCTGCTTCTCGTCACGGGCCGCCTGGGTGGCCAGCTGCGCCGTCAGCCGCAGCTGGGCCTGCTGTTCCCGGATGCGCGCGGTGCGTTCCGCCGCAGCGGCGGCCTCCGCTCTCCCTGCCGCTGTCTGGGCACGGTGGGCCGCGATCACCGTCGCATTCTGTTCCTGCAAGGCGCGCATGCTGGCCTGGTACTGGGCGCCCAGCAGCCGGGCGTTCTGGGTCTGCTGGGCCGTCTGCTGCCGGTTCAGGTCACCCACCTGGGCCAGGTCACGCTTGACACGGTCTAGGGAGTTCAGGGACTCGCGGGCGTCCACGATGATCTTGACGCCGGTTTCGCGCTCCACGAACTGCCGGTACTTGGCCAGCTGCGTGTGCACGTCACCCAGGTCGAGAACGGGCGTGAGGACCAGATCACCAAGAGAGGTCTGGGTCATAAGGGTGCCTCCGAAGGGGAATGAAAAACCGCCCACGGGGGGCGGTAGGAAGGTGTGATTGCAGGGAAAGACAATACTCCCGACTCTGGCTGGAGACGTTGCTTCAGTGACTTCAGAGTTACTTCTAGTCTCTCTTGAACAGATCCTTTACTTTCCTAAGTGCCTCAGGAATATCAAGCTGGAGAGGACCTATATCGTAGGCTTTCACCTTAACTACACCTCCAATAACGTCTTCCGTTTCCTCCTCCTGAATCCTAAGTGATTCCGCGAGGATGTTCCCAGACTGTGTTGAATTTGCCAGCGCCTTAGCCTGATCAGCCATAATCTCGCTCTGTCTAGCGATCATTTCACCTTGCTGGCCGATCAGGTTCTGTTGACCTGTGAGCGTTATTCGAGCAGCTCTTAGCTCTAAATTCCTTGCATTGTTCTCAACCTGTAGAGACATAATTTGCGACTGGTAGCCTGCGATCACAGCTTGCGTCCTACTTTCCGCAAGAGACAATGAGCCTTGAGCGGGACTGCGGTTCTCTGAGAGGCTCAGATAAATAGAGAGGGCTTCGTTGATTTTAGAAAGGCCGATGTCCTTGTTTTCTGGAACGACGGAAAACAGAGTTTTGCCATCATGGTGGCTCAATTCTAAATCAACGTTTTCACCAGCATCTTTTAGAAATTGACCAAAATACATCAGATATTGCTCACAAGCAAATTTTAGATGCGGGGGAAAATCAAATTCAAGGCTAATCAGACCCTCTGATTTCTCGCTACTCAATAGATCGATCGTATCTTTAATTAACTGTTTTGTGATGCTCATACTCTCTTCGATTACCTCTCTAACCTGTGCCTCCAATTTCCAAATAATCGGGATGCTATCTAACTCAATGCCCTCTAATGATTCTTCTAACTCAAAATATTCCCAGTACATTTTAGTAATACCGTCTAGAAACTCTCTTGGGCTAAAGTTCATTGTCCAATCATCATATTTCAAATTCAATGTATAAGATGCCGTACCGCTACCCGAATCAACGACTAATCGATTATCCTCTACTAGAGAAGAATTGAGACTAGCAGAACTTTCAGAAATCATAATAATAATTCCAGATAGATCTGCTAAGGAGATATCTTTCAATGGTTCAAGCATCATCAAAGAGCCGGCCATAATATAGGTATCTGTTGCTAAAATTTCTTTACCATCGTCATCTTTAATTAAATGCTTACGCTCTCCGATTTTGAAATCAAATTCTTCCTCAGATATGTGTTCATCATCGATGAAAAGACGAATGCTGCCTTCCTCTCGCAAAATCTTGCACCGTGGAGCTTGAGCAGGTTCAGTGTTCACCTCTGCAGCTTATCCCCCCGCCACAGCAATCCCTTCCCAGATCTTGAGCAGGGGCCGCCCGTCTCTGGCCGCTGCCCACTGCGTCAGATGGCTTTCACAGACTTAGCAGAGCTTGAGTCCATCTTCAATGAGGCGACCGACGCTCCCTTCGCCCCGATACGCGGCGCTGAACTCGTACCATCCCTGTGCCTTGGCCTGGCCCAGAGCGGTGCCGTTGAGCGCGTAGACGTTCGTGCTGTTGGCTTGAGCGAGGGTAATGGCCTGATCTGGCTGGCAGGTCAAGGTGCCACTACTGAACTGGAAGGGCCAATCTGCGTACTCTGTGGCGGTTACAGGCCGACTGTGCGGGTCACCACCACCTCTGAGCTGCGTTAGAACACCGAAGAACACGATGATGCCGACGCACCAGAGCAATGCTTGACCACACCCCATGCCACGACCCTTGCTTTGGGACCGCTGCTGCGCTTGCACCTGCGCTCGGTACGCTTCTTCTGCCTCGATACGAGCCTTCGTTTCAGCGTCCAACTCTGGGCGTTGAGTCATACTTCGCAGCTTAAACCGCTACCTCTGCGGGGGTCATCTCAAAATCCGCTTGGCCTCATCTGGCAGCCGCTGGCAAGCTAATGCACGCAACTGCGCACCAAGATTCATATCTTTAGCGCCGAGCAATACAGCTACTCTCCGCACATCAGTGACGGTCAGGCCGGCACTCAGTGCCTTCTGCGCTTCCATGCAAATAATCCGTTCCTGTTCGGCTGGGTCCAGCATGCTGCGCCTCCTGAGATGAGTTCAACGAAGACACCGCCCACTGGGTCAGGGGCGGTGTCAACCAACGGTTGTCAATTTAAGGGAGCATCATCCAGACCTGTTGCCCAGTCGGGCTTCTCGGGTCGCTGGCGCACCTCGCCTGCTTCAATGGGGGCATACAGCATTTCGTAATCGATCCTCTCCCGCCACATCCCCTCCCGCGCCTGATCGGCCGCCGCATAGTCTTTGACCTTCAGTGCCGAGATAAGCGCCTCCATGTGCGGTCTGCTCCGCTCCAGATGGGCTTCATACGAGTCCACCGGCAACTTGCCCGACTTGTAAGGGCTGTACATCTTGAGCCGCTGAGACTTCCCCAGGATTTGCTGACAGGCGCGCAGCGTACACATGTAGATGGGCGGGTGAGGCTGCGCCGCCGCGTAGGCTTCCAAGCTCTCGGGTTTGATCAGCACCTGCCCGTCTTCGTTCAGAGAAGCCAGTTTGCCAGTCTTCGCAAGCCGCCGGATGCTTTGCTCACTCATCATGATCTCGGCGGCGGCCTGCTTGACCGTCAGGAGTTCAAGGCTGTCCATGACTTAGTTTAGGGCGGCCCGTTCGGCGTCCACTGTCTGGGCCTGCACTTCCGCTCGGCGCGCCGCGTCCTGCATTCGCCGGATGAGTTGCTGCCACCGCGCCGCAAAGTCCCCATTCCACTCTTCGGCGTTGTAGCGACTGGTGAGCACCTTCATGTAGAGGTCGTCATTTAGGGCGTCTTCCATCTCGGTCAGCAGGCCTTCCATCTTGATACAGGTCTCTGTGCCGCGCGCTTTGTTGTCAGCAGCCAGAGCGGCTTTCATCTGCTCATGGACTTTCACCGCCTCCTGCGGCGACTTCTCGCCCGATTCCACGGCGCGCTTCAGGTCTTTGTTCCGCTCAATCTCAGCGGCCTGCAGGGCGTTCAGGTGGCCGTCAATCATGGCTTGGTTGACGGTCGTGCCCGCACGGCGGGCCAGCGTGGCGCCGGCTGACACACTCAGCTCCCCAGCGTCTACAGCCTGGCGAATGACCGGGGCGGCAGGACTTTGAATGATGGTCTTGGCGCGCTGGTATGTCTTTTCGCTCAAGCCCACAGCATCAGCAGCTTGCTTGCTGGTACGCCCCTCCCGGCCCAAAAACTTGGAGCCATTTGACTCCAGGTTTTCAGATTCCTGCTTCTTGGGTCTACCACCCTTGCGCTCCGCCGCCATAGCAGAGAAGTATGCTTCACGCGCTAGGCCGATGTCTGCCCGCTGCATGACGGTCAGGTGCCGCCGATACTGCGCGGCGCTGGACAGGAATTTCACCTCCTCGCCCTCATCGGCAAAGACAGCTTCCATCGCCGGGATATGGCTGTACCCCACCTCACGCGCCGCACGCACCCGCTGGTGGCCATCCACGATGACGGGCACGCCAGTCCGCAGGCTGACTCGAATAGGCTCCTGTACGCCCCGGCTCTCGATATCGGCCCTGAACTCTGCCCACTCCCTGCCCGTGATGTCGGGGACGTTCACCTGCCAGGGGTGGGCCTGCAACTCGGCCAGCGGAAGAGTCCGAACCTCAGTCACTGGCATCCTTCAGATCAATCCCCATTTCAGCGGCCTCCTCATTTTCGAAGAGCGTGGCCTGCACCTGAACCGTACCCGTCGCCTTGTACTTCTGGCCAGTTTGAATATCGAGGCGATCATCTGCCCGCTTGGCGCCGCCGACCACGTTATGACGCACCAAGGTCGTTTCCTTGGCCCGCACCTGCTTGGCTGTCAGCACCCGGAAGCGGCCCTTATACCAGCCGACTTCCAAGTGCAGCACCTTGCGGCAGACCTTGGCAATCGTCTTGCAATACCAGTCCAGGCGCATGTCATAGCGGGTCATACCGCACAGCTGGGCCATCTCGTTGCGCGTCAGGCCATGCAGCAGATTGACGGCGTTGGAAGTCCACGAGATGAACAGCTTCTCTGCTGGGCCAGAGTTCATGGCCTTGCGTTGCCGCCCGCGCTTATCCGTGGTCTTCGCCTGAATCACAACGTTGGCCATGTGACCCGGTTCGGTGAAGTTTTGCGTGATGACCAGCACGACGGGGTGCAGGTAGCGCATGTCATAGACGGCAATTTCCAGAGCCTGCGTGCCCATCAGTTCAATGGCGGCATTCACTTCGGTGTAGAGCGTGACCTGTGCAGTAGGCATTTGGCTCAGGGGTGGGATGCGCGGCTGACGGACTTTGCGGGACTTGCCTTTCCTGTTGGGGCTCATAGCGTCTCCAGGGATGTGATCTGGGTGGCCACCCGCTCAATAGTTACGGGTGAAACGGTAATTCCGATTTAGCGACGGGCCTAAGGCAACGCCCGCCTCTCGTGGGGCGGGCGGGTCTGGGGCGTTCAGCTAGTCGGCGGCGTTGGCAAGGGGAGCGGCTGGAACGCCCTCCCGGACAGGTTCTCGCCAGTCGGGGTAACTCTCTTCCTGGCGCCACAGCAGACACACCAGCGCTTCGGCCAGGTCACGGCGGCAGGCGTAGACGCCCACCAGCGTGCGAATCACGCGGCTGAAGGAGGCGTCTTGAACCTCCTTCACGCCCCGCACGAACATCACGGTTCCGAAGGCTGGGTTGACAGAGAGCATTCCTGCACCCTGCCGCGCCATGTTGATGCGGCGGGTGGTGTACACCCCCTGATCGTTGATGTACAGGATGAGGTGCCGCTTGTCGGGGGTAATCCGAGCGTCCATCAGCTCTGGGACGGGGTTGCCGTTGACGGTGACGCTCATGCGCTCCGCCCCAGAGCACGGGCCATGCTCGCCGGGAAGGGGATGACCTCGCTCAGCACGGTCAACTTGGAGCCGGTGAGGATGCGGGCGGCATCGTGGACCGTGGCCGGCTGGCCGTCAATCTCAGCGGTGAAGACGCCCGTGCGGCGGCTGATGGTGACGGTGTGGGTGCTGTGGCCCGTGACCACGCCGCACTCGCGGTAAGTCACTTCAGCGTGCCAGGTGCGGCTGAGGGCGGGAACTTTGGTGCTCTGCGCGTCATACTGCATACGAACCTCCAGGGGTTTACAGAGAAGCCCTCGCCTCGCCGTCCAAAGTTCGGTGGGGCTTTTCTGTACATCAATAGTAACCTCTTGCGTTACGTTACGTCAAGCGTTACTATTGCCCTTAGCTGGTGGTGAGTTGTACGGGCAATTTCCCAGGAGGTGTTACCTTGAGGTTTGTGAACGAGGACATCCGCGCTCAAGTCAAGAAGGTCATGAAAGAGCGAGGACTGACGCAGCAGGCAGTGGCCGATGAGCTAGGCGTGGACCGTGTCTATGTCAACCGCATGCTGAGCGGAAGCACCAGCCAGGTGCCCGCGCGTTGGGCTGAGATGCTTGGTCTTCTCGGCCTGCGCCTCACGGTGGAGCCGATTGAGGGCGACTCAAAAAAACTCAGTAATTCCTGAATTCTTGAATTCAAGAAAACGCTCAATTTGAGCGATTTGCCTCAGTCCCGCCGGCTCTCCTCCTCCCGATACACGAGCGCCCCCAGCGCTGGCCGGGGGCGTTGTTTCGTGGGGTGGATGTGGGAAGCAGCTTGACATCACAGTCAGAGTTGGCTTCAGCGGAAATGAAGCCAGAGGGCTGACTAGCAGGTCAAAACCCCTGTGAACATGAAGAGGTCAAGTTCTTTAGAGTTTTTCTGTTTCTGACATACACAGATGAATAATATAAGAACTACCTCCCTAATGGACCATTCTCTTTAAAACGTTCAAGGTTTCCCTGGCTAGATCTTGATCAATGTAGTTATTTTCATCTACTTCTTCGTTAAGTCCCAGAATTTCTTCTATATCAGCCCCAGATCGAAAATCTTTTAGCAGACACATCCCATGTATAGAGAATCCTTTCGGAGACGATACAAAATTGACAATATTAGAAGCCGCCTCATAGTCATTAATCTCAAATTTCTTAATATCCTCAATATTTTTCTGATAGTAGGCGGACAATTGACCAATCGTAGTGAACCCAGCTCGCAAGAGACGATCTATAAGCGAAGGTGAGATCGAATTACTTAAAAAAATACCCGTAGCCGAGATAATCTCATCTTCAACTTTACGCACCATAGGACCTTCTACAAATGTAGTTAGAGAAGTTAAGTCAATTAGTATTTCCGACTGCGGATCGTTAATCTGACTCTTTACTTTATTTACATAGTCGTCTATTTCTCTTTTTATCTCATTGAAGGTTCGATCTGCCACTTCAAGCAGACTGGCAGCCTGAGAAAACTTCCTCTTGAGCAACTTAGGAATTTCATTTTGAGCTTTGTATCCCAAATCATGCTCAATTTCGGCCCAAGCATGCTGTAAAACTGATCTGATCTGAATCTCAAACGGTAAGTCTTTATATTGAGAATATTCTGTCATTTTAATCCGCTCATCAGTAAGTCTAACCACGTAATGAAGCGACAGATAACCAAACTTGTCAGGCTCTATAGCCGACCTCTTATCTATAGAATTAGCCTTGTCTATTTCAAACTCCCTCTCTATAACTTCCGCAACTCTATCAATATCACTTTCCATCAATGTTATTATTCTAATACCAACAATGTCTGTAACTTCATCGATAGAAACATATTTAGCCTTTTTAATACATTTTTTCTTCAGGCTCTCTATATTCTTAACTCTAGAAGGGATGCTATGAGGCCTGATTTCCTCGAAGGAGAGCAATTCTTCTATCAAGACTGAAACCTTTTTAGCTAGAGCGCTGTAAAGGTTGGATTTGGCATCAAAAGCGTCCTGAATCAACTTAGGATCTGTCAAAGGCACAGAGAAATCCTATAGTAAGACCCATGTAGTACGGTCAACACCTGGCTGTCAGGCATCAATTTGCCCTCAGACCTAGAAACTGAGTCTACCCAGCCGCGCCGGGCCAGATACGCGCTGTTGTGCATCCTGCCTCCAGAGGGGGAATGACAAACCCCCGCCAAAGCAGGGGCCATCGTGGACCTGAAGTATTTACTCTCGGGAAAACATGGTACGGGTGTAGTACCAAATGCCCATAACGAGGGCGGCACAGGCCAGCATCGCCTCAATGAACGCCATGCCTGGCGTGATTTGCGCCAAGAGGTTGAGAAGCCAGCCCATGCGCCAGCCATCGAAGGTATCGGCGTCCATCAGGCGGCTGCCAATTCCAGCGATGAAGCTGGCGCCGAAAAAGTAAAACGCCGCCAGTAGACAGCGGCCTGCTCGTCCGTACCACAGATGGCGCTTTGAACCAGTTGACACAGACTGCTGAGCATTGAAGAGCAGTGCGGCAAACGCAGCTACCGTCAAAGGAATGAGCGCCGCCGCATCGTTCAGCCCCTGTGGGAAAACTTGCAGTGCTGCTCGTTTACGGTCAATTAGCTGAGTGTAGAGAATGGCCAGAATCCAGAAGGCAGAGAAGCCACTTGAGAGCAGCAAGAGGAAAGCGTAAACACGCATCAATCCCGGTAGATCGTTTCTTCTTGCCCATCGAGTTGATGCAAGCTGCGAACGCCTCCTTAAGCGTCGTACTTTACGGAAAAAGCTTTTCATAGCGCCGAATACGACCACTACGAGCTAACAGTTTCTTGATTGGCTTGCCTTTCCTCATATCACCCCCGTATAACTATCCTTATGCCGTACGTCAAATTGAGTGACCAGATCGAGAAGCTGACCAACGCGCAGCGCAGCGACGCCTTTATCAAGCAGTTCCGTGACGCCGTGCGTGAAGGCAAGATTGACGCGGCGGATCTGCCCAGCCGCTTTGAATTGCCCAAGCAATTCACCCGCCGGGGCAGTGATGAGACGTACAGCAAGACCGTGAAGGATATGGTCTTTGACCACACCCCCGAGTTTGATGCCTGGTTTGACGAGACCAATAAAGGCCTGACGGGCGGGCGTAAGGGCAGCAAGCCGAAAGCGACGCTGGAGAACATTGAAGCGGGCTTGGTGGACTTCAAAGAGCTGGCCGCAGCAACCCGCGCCAAGATTGAAGCCAGCTATAGCAAGGGTCAAGCACTCGGCAAGAGCCGCGCCACTGGCGCCAAGAAGCCTGGCCGCAAAGCCAAGAAGTAACCCGTTCTGAATGATGGAGGCCCCCAGATTTGGGGGCCATTTTTTGCCTTCACGTGTCTTCTGAAGAGGGCGCCCCTCACCCAGGAGGCCTGCTCCGCTTTACCGACGCTCTGGCGTTCTTGAGAGCCGGAAGGCAGCGCCAGCGGTGAGTACGGCCAGCAGCAACGGTCCAAACGTCTTCATTGGATCGTGGATCAGGATGCCAATGATCGTGTCCCCCAGTTGTACGCCGGTCATCACGAGCGCCAGCAGAATCAACGCTGGGCGTGACCGCCACACGAAGAGCGCGACGGCCAAGAGGGCCAGACTGAGACTTCGTGACACCGCATACTCGGCATTGACCTGCGCTTCTCCAACGCTGTTCAGTGCCACAAGGGAGAACCCAAGACTGGTGAGGGCATTGACTGCGGTCATCACGGCCGTGAGGAGGTAGGCGTTCACCACATGACCCTACTGCACGGCATCTCCTGATCCCCAGAGGTCCTCTTTCTGTCCGTTTCCCGTGCATGGATCACCTCCGAAGGGGAATGAAAAACCGCCCACGGGGGGCGGCTGGTTTGAAAGCAGGAGATTTGACTTCTCAGCTCAGTTGATCGTGAATCCCAGGTCGTCTACAAAGAAATGTTTGTATTGATTGGTACCAGCGATAGAAATGTAGCTCACGTTATTCCAAGCCACTGTATTGGTCGCCACTGGCTGCTGATTGGCAGCCGAGTTGGAAAACGTTGTTGTTCCAATAACATTTCCACTCACACCGTAAGCAGTCAACGTTGTTGGTTCTGCTGACTCCCAATTTCCCGCGCTGATGCTGGCGACGTTAAATGTATTTCCGTTCTCTGTGCGAATGCGCATAGGTCCGGCGGTCAAATAGCCCGCGATAGCCTTATGACCATCTGGAAACACTTTGAAACCACTTGCGTTATTTTCAACAAGATAGTGGTTGTTATCGCTCGTCTCAAGACGAAGCCCCAAGTCAGTGGTCACAGTTCTGGCTAGATACTGGTAAAAAGTATTGCTGTACCCATTACGGTACTGGAAGGCAAGGCTGTCAAATAGGTTTCTGGATGCGGGCACAGGGATGACAGCAGTGAACGCAGCAGTTTTAACGTCTGTCCCACACGTTAGCGTGATGGTAAAGGTTCCACTCGACGTGTAGCTGTGGTCCTTCTTCTCCGTGCTGACATCAGCTGGTGTGGGCGTCAAGACGCTTTCCGTCATGCCGTCGCCCCAGTTGACGGTGCAGGCGGTGGCCGCCGGGTAGGTGGTCTTGACGTAGGCGCGTGCAGAGCTGTCAGTGAGCTTCAGGACATTGAGATACGACTTGGAGGCAACCGCCTGGGCGCTGAGATCACTCGTCAGTCCCAGGTTTTGGAGGTCACGCAGAACAGTCGCTTCAAACGACGCCACGTAGTCCACACCAGAGATAGAAGGTTGGGCGTTCAGCTGGGGCGCAGAAGTCGTCCCGCAGGCGGCGAGCAGCAAGGGAAGCAGCAGTGCAAATCGTTTCATGGGTAGAACCTCGGAGTAGGAGAGGGGCTTACCAGCCGATGTAGTAATCGACCGTGGCGGTGTACAGGCCCGTGGAGGCCGTCCACTGGTGCGCGCCCGCTGTGGCCGTCAGGGCGTAGCTGTAGCGGCTGCCGTCCTCAGCGTTGCTTTCTTCTTCCGTCGGCTCAAACGCCGTGCTCAGCACGATGTTCAGCTTCTTGGTGCCGTTCAGCAGGTCCAGGCTGCCGTTGGCGTTCCACTTGGTGTCATCCCAGTAGCCCAGGAAGGGGCTGGAATCCAGGTTGCAGCGCACCAGCACGTCACCGCTGCCGGTGGCAGCCGTTGCGTTA